>JAAZKI010000588.1 GCA_012799905.1 Lentisphaerota bacterium
GACACATAAGCGCTGATTTACAGAAAATCTTTCCCCAAAAACAAGAAGTTAGCTGATAGTAGTACGTTATCAAGCAGCAAATGTTGTTAAACAGCAGTAGTTATCCTGTCGACGTGAAAAATTCAGGTTATGAATTATGAATTATGAAATGCGCCTCAGCATTCAGCATTCAGCATTCAGCATTCACCGCTTTTTGAGCGCTCTGATTACGGCATTGCCGTGCGCCACCAGCTGTTCTCGGTCGACCTGGTCAGACAGCATAATCCTGATTGCAGCGCTTTCCATTAAGGCATGGATATGGTCGCTGACAAGGGCCGCATCCACCGGCGCAAATTCGCCTTTGCTGACGCCCTCGCGGATAAGATTGATGAGAGTGCGGCGAAAGGCGACGGTGTGACGGCGAATTTTCCGGGCAACCGGCTCAGACTGCCGGTGCAGGGCTAAAATGTATTCAAGGATTGTTTGCAGCAGGTCGGGCTTGCGCAGCATCAGGTCAATCGCTTGTTCCAGCACCATTTGCAGCTTGTCCGTCACGCTCAGCGTCGGATTCGACCGCACTGTCGCCCGGAATTCTTCCCCCAGGCTGAGAACGAGATGCTGGAGGGCGCTGTCGAAGATTTCGCGTTTATTGGTAAAGTACTTATAGAGCGACGTCCGGGACAGTCCGCATGCGTCGGCGATTTGTCGATAGGTGACATCCGGATATCCATTTTGGCCGAACAGGTGCAGCGCCTTGCGCATGATCTCCTTCTGCCGTTCTGCATGATCAACGATAATGCTCATTAGCAGCTTCCTTTCCGCCTGCTGATGGCGGCCGCCAGGCCAGCGACCGCACAACCGCAGGAAAACAAATTCATCTCGGCCTGGCGCAGGACTTCCGCCAGCGGCTGCACGTCTGACACCGTGCTGAAGCAGGCGGCGAAATGTTTGCGCAAGGGCGCCTGGTCGCCAGCAATGGCGCCGGAAATCAATACGCAGGGCGTCCCCGCTGCCGCCGACAATGCGGCGACTACGACAGGCAGTTTGCCGAATAAGGTCTGAAAATCGGTGCGGCCTTCGCCAGTCACCACCAAGTCGGCGTCGGCAATGGCCGATTGCAGACCAGCGATTTCCGCGATCGCATGGGCGCCCGAGACGGTCTCAGCGCCAGCCAAGGCGCGGAGCGCGAATCCAAGCCCGCCGGCCGCGCCATCGCCAGGATGGTCGCTGTCACTGGCCAGGCCAGCGGCTATTACGCCCTGAGCCCAATGCCGCAGGCCATCCTCCAGCTTGTCGACGTCCTCCGGTGAGGCGCCTTTCTGGGGGCCGAAGACCGTGGCTGCGCCGTTTGCACCCAGCAGGGGGTTGGTCACATCGCTGGCGACTCTGATTTTTGCGGTGCGCAGCCGTGGATCGCAAGACGACGTCTCCAGTTTTGCCAACTGACGCAGGCTGCCTCCGCCGGGCGGCAATTCCCGGCCAGCGGCGTCAAGCAGCCGGTAGCCTAAGGCCTGCGCAAAGCCAGCGCCGCCGTCAACAGTCGCGCTGCCGCCAATGCCGATGGTCAGCGTTGTCGCCCCTGCGTCAAGGGCGGCGCGGACGAGCTGGCCAGTGCCATAGGTGCTGGCGATCATGGGATCGCGTTCGTCGTCGCGCAGGCGTTCCAAGCCGCTGGCCGCAGCCATTTCGATGAATGCTCCGCGATTTTGCGGCAGAAGGGCGAAGTCGGCCTGGATTTCCCGGCCAAGAGGGTCGAGGACGGAAACCGTGCGCACTTCGGCGCCGGTGGCGGCGATTACTGCTGCCAAGGAGCCCTCGCCGCCATCGGCCATGGGCAGGCAGGTCACTTCAGCTTCAGGCAGACATTGGTTGAAAGCCTCCCGGAGAATCCGGCAGACTTCAGCGCTGCTTAATGTACCCTTGAAGGAATCAGGCGCCAGCACGATCTTCACGCCAAGCACTCCGCTCTTGAAGTTGCCCTGCTTCCCGAAATCAGTCAGGCGAGTAAATCGGACAACTTGAAAACGTCAAAATTTTTTTATAATCCAGTAGTGCCCCAGCAGGGCATCTACTCCTATGCTGAAACCAGGGATTAAGCGCCTGGGGCGCAAGTGGATATGGCGTTAAGTCGGATGTGTCTGCACCGATTTGCAGTCCGTGGCAAGCACAAGTGACTTCGTCTCAGTGTCTAACGTCCACTAACGTCCACGTCCACTCTCCATGAGTGTCCACTAACGTCCATTGTCCATTGTCCACTAAAGCGCTTTATCCAGCACTCTAGGCACTGCTGCTTGCAGGAATTTTCGCCTATTTAAAGTAACCGCAGATTTACTTTAATCCAATCCCGCGCTAAATTCTTCTTGATTTTCTGTAATCGGTCAGCCGTTGAACATTGAGTCGCAGAGCGCCGCCCTCTCATCCTGTCTCACTTAGGTTCTCACAAGTCACCAGTCTCATCCAGGCGCCATTTCTGGAGATGGAAAGCATGATGCCAACGTGCTGTACAGAATCCTACTCAAGCACAAAATAACTATGATTCTGCAAAAAGCCGTTTGAAAAAGGGCGTGTGGCGACCTATTTTTCCTGCGGGCTTAGAAATCAGACCCCACCCACCCAAGGGGGGCCACCCTCCCAAATTTTGTCGCACGCGCGCGTGAGGCGCGAGCTTATATCCATTGACTGACCCATTACGATTTTCTCATGCCATTTTGAGTCGGGTGGGGTTGGTTTGATGCGTTTCTCAATACCAGGCAGACCTGGAGGAAACAGAATATGAAAGACTTGAAGAAACAGTTGGCGCAATGGAGCCTGCAAGCGGGACTCCAGCTGGAGCACCAGCCGGAAAGCGGCGAGCTGCTGATTCGCCTGCCAAGCCGTCTGTGCCTGAATATAGAGCTGATTGCAGAGCCGCCGAGCGTTCTATTGTCCAGCGTTCTCGGCCCCATGCCTGCCCAGGGATGCCTGGAATTGCTGACTGAATTGATGGCCGCTAATTGTCGGTTCGCTGGCACTGATGGTGCAACGATCGGCTTGGACACCGAAAACGACACTGTCGTCCTGGCGCGGCAGTATGACTTTGCCACGCTGAATCCCGACGCGTTGGGCCAGGCAGTGAAAAGTTTCACTGAGGTGGGCGAACGGCTGCGACGCACTATTGCCGACAGGGGATTGTTGCCAAAAGACCCATTTCGCCAGCCGCCACCGCCAGCCGGAATGCCGGTCTGAGGAATCCTCGCGCCCCTCGCCCCTCGCCCCTAGTCTCGCCCCTCGCCCCTAGTCTCGCCCCTCGCCCCTAGTCTCGCCCCACGCCCCTACTTCTCGC
>JAAZKI010000540.1 GCA_012799905.1 Lentisphaerota bacterium
CGCCCCTCGCCCCTCGCCCCTCGCCCCTCGCCCCTCGCCCCTTGCCCCTCGCCCCTCGCCCCTAAAAAAAAGCCCGTCCAGTCTGATGACCGGACGGGCTTTTTCATTGGCAGGGATTTTTGTTGGCGGCCAGGCCGCGATTTTCGGTTGGTTACTCCAGGATCATGTCTGCAAAGCAGATTGGGACGTGGTAGACAGCGTCTTTTGGGCCGGCAAAGCCATCATACCATTGGTTTTCATTTTTGCCGGTCCAGAAGCGGAAGCTGTAGAGTCCGCGGATTTTTTTCGCGGCAGGGTCGATGCCGGTGTCGCGGATAGCGATTTTGACCCACAGACTCCAGCCGTCTGGCGTCTCTTTGACTTTGCGTATCATAGGCAGTCGGCTGGTGTAGTTGGGGATTTCCAGCCCGCCGGTGAGGCTGATAGCAGTCGCGTTATATGGCCCTTGGTCAGGGGAGGTGGCTTTATCCGGAGTCATTTCGAAGTACAGCTGCAAGGCTTCCAACTGCCCATGGCGGTACTTGGGATTGACTTTCTTGACGATGCCCGGGTTGGTTGACTTGAAGCCGACGTAGATGTTCTCGCCGTCATGCAGGTATTTGAGCAGGAGTGGATGGTCGGTGTAGGGCTTGTTATCGTCTTTAAGGTAGAATTCGGTAATGGTCAAGGCTTTTGTCCAAGGTTCAGCTGCGAAGTCAGGGTCAAACGGCGGTTCGCCTTCGCAGCGTGGGAGCGTCATGGTCTGTACCTGACCTCTGTTTTTGTACAAGTCGAAGCTGATTCTGATGCGGCGCAGCAGGTCTTGCGCCTTGGGGTCGCGCACCTTCTGTTCGGCCTGGCGCAGATGTCCTTCCAGCGCATCGACGGTGGTTTTGTCGTTGAGAGTCACTTCTATCCACTGCGCCTTCGCTGGGGTGCTCCAAGTCGACTTAGTCGAGCCGGCCAGCCATTTTTCCTCGATTAGGGCGAAATATTGCTCCAAGTCAGGGGCGGCGTCCTTAAAGACCCGGTTGAGGAATTCTCGGCGCATGACCTTGACGTCCTGGTAGGGGTCCCACTGCAAGTTGGCCAACACCCAGAAATACATGGCGTTGCAGTCCCAGGCCACTGGCCCGCGGCCATAGGTGCGCTGTTTGCGCTCAAGGTCATAGTTCTCCATTTCGGAGAAATGCCGGGTGACGCCATGTTCCAGGCAATAGCGGAAATCTGCGGCGGCGATTGCGTCAACCGGCCTGGGGAAGTCAAGCACCAGCCCGTAGTATTCGCGCCAGGTCAGGTTCTTCGTATTGTCCAGCCAGGCGTTGAATTTGTCTAGCGTGACTTGGTTCTGGGGCGCGGTGATAGGGTACTTGGAATTTTTGAAAATCGGGCAGAATTGGACCCGGATGATCGGGTCGATCTTGATGGCCGGCGGCGTCTCCGTGAAGAAATAGGCGAAGCAAAGCAGGTCTTTGCCGGGGTGGTTGGCCTTGGTGTGTTCAGCGATTTCGTTCAGGAACAGGAAAAAGCGGGTGGAATAGAAATTGGGTTCTTTAGCTGTGAGGACGGCGCCGTCAGGGAGCGTGATGTCCGCCTGGCAGGTTTCGCATTGGCACTGATCGTGATTGTCTTCAATCATTACCCGGTAGATGGACGCAGTCGGATGGCGCTTGACCTGGGCGTCGAATTCCTGCTTGAAGGCGGCGATCATGTCGCGATTGGTGAAGCACAGCTGCGTACGATGGGTCTTGCTCGACGGTTTGACGCGCTCGCCATTGATCAGCGGGAAGAAGTCCGGCCGGGTGGCGTAGTACTTTTTTTCGGAGATGAACACGGAGTTCAGGTTATGTCCGCCGAGGCATTCGTTGATCATGTCCCATTCATCGTTGAGGGGGTTGACGCCGGCGGCAGAATGGCTGGTCCAGTTGTTGGCTTGACGGACGGTCCAGATGAATTCATTCGGCTTGGCACGGCCCAGCTGCCAGCCGCGTTGCGTCATCTTGGGAATGTCAAGGCCGACAACTGCCAAGGAAAGATTTGGATTAGGGGTGAAAAAGGTGCCGTTTTCTTCATCCGGGAAAGCCCAGATGATGTCAGAGCTTTTGAACAAAACCCGGAAGACGGCGTTGACAATGCCATGCGGCCTCGTGCCCAGGATATAGAGCTGGTTGCCCTTCTGGCGCACTGCATAGCCGTCATTGCCCTGCAAGGCAGCGGCATCCTCAGGAAATTGCGCCAGGATGTCAGGCGAGCAGGACAGAATGATCTGCTTCGAAAGGCCGCCGCCGACTTCCACAATCGGCAATTGAGCACCGCTGATCTTGCCGATCCAGAGCTGTAACTCCTTCGCAGCATTGGCGACCGGAACCGGAGCCTCGCTGCCAACGACAATCTCAGCTAACGGACGGCCGCCTTCAGTCACCGGAAATGCGGACAAGGTAACGCAGGTCGCTAACAGCAAAGGCAGAAAAACAAGTTTTTTCATGGCAAAGACACTCTCCTGATAAAATAATCTTTGTTACGGAAAAGGCGAAAAAAGTTCTGGAAAAAGGGTAGGCCATCCGGAAGGCGCGCATGGCACTAGATGTCAGATGATGTCAATAAGTAACAATGTAAGCGGTTGCAGAGGCAAAAGCAACCACCCGCTGCAAAAATAGCGTAATCGGTCATTGATTGATACTTGGAGTCCCGGCGGGCGGCGACCCCAGGAATAGAGACGCGGGCGCGGGTGAGCTTGGACTACGCTGTCCACCATGTTCACTCCTTCCTTAGGGTGGATTGCCGTCCACAACCTATTTTTAACCACGGATGGACACGGATGGACACGGATTTTTTGTCTTATGGTTGTTGTTGTAACCACTGAATACTACGGAATATACGGAAATTTTTGTATATGGTTGTTGTTCGTCGGGATAGGATTGCATGCGGATTCGCGACTTGGCCTATCGTTTTTTTGACTATTCAGCCTGAACAGCCGGATGGCGTGGAGAAACACTTCAAGTC
>JAAZKI010000026.1 GCA_012799905.1 Lentisphaerota bacterium
CGGCGGCTGTAGCTGAGAGTGCAGCACAGAAGCCAGGTCTTGCGTAGGCGCCCGCGGTCGTCATAGACAGGCGCTCCAGTACCGTAATCGACCTGCATCTCCATGCCCGGTTCCTTGCGCAGGCGGCGGAAGGGAACAGGGGGAGCGGTCCGGCCAAGGTGGCGAAGGTATCTTTTCACACTGGCGTAGCTGCCGGAAAAGGCGAAATCATCCTGTAAGTCCTGGAAGATGCGACGGCCGGAAAGTCCCATGGCCAGCTCTTGCCGGATGAAGTCGGCATGGGGGGCGCAAAGCGACCGGGCGTCAGCTTCCGGCGCCGGCGGGACGGCACCGGTCGGCGTTTCAGACCCGTGGGTCGCATCAGGCACGAAAGGATGATTTTCAAACTGAGCCACCCCGTGGGTCGCTTGTGGCTCATTTTGCCCGTCCGGGCCAGCCGGCACCCCGTGGGTCGCATGGTCTGAAACTGAGCCACCCCCGACCGGGGCCCCGGGTGTTTTGCCCGCATAACGGGCCACGGTGTTGCGGCTGACGCCCAGTTCACGGGCTATCCGGCGTTGGCTGGCCCCCAGCCGGTAGAGCTGTTGTATTCGTTCTATCACGTTCACCTGCTTGATGTTAGCCATTTGCTACCTCCTTTGTTCTTCAAGTGGCAAAAAAGGTAATATATGGCATGTTCCTGTTTGCAGGTGGCTCAGTTTGGATGCGACCCTCTACTAGCTCAGTTTATGCGACCCGTGACACCCCAAGATACGACGAGGTTCAAGTCGATAGCCTCCGGAATATTACCGGAGCCAACAGCAGCAAGGAGGTAACGGCAGCAGCAGAAACTAGTCAGGGATTTGACTTTGTTCCCCTTGTGCATCCATTCCGCATCATCTTCGCCTATGACGAACAAGGGCAGTTTTCCATCTACGGAGAACTGGTCAAAAGCTATTTTGATATACTTGCCAAGAAGCTGGTCAAAGCGCTGGTCGGCTACGATGGAATGTTCGAGCGCGCCCCCAAGAATGCCTACTGCTTAGACGGGCTGAAAGACCGTAACTTCGACTTTAAAATTGAGTCAGCGGACAGTATTGAAAGCATAACGGTCACCTCCTTAACGCTCTGCCCTGTGGACGATGAACACACCAGGGTGTCTATCGCCAACCGTCGGGATGACATCTACGACCGCCTGGAACAGTATCTGAACCGTGAGCGCCTAGACAACGATTCCATCGACCTTCTACGGGCGACGCTGTCATTCAAGATGCGCGACGGCTTTCGTGCATTCCGCGCTTTTTCTTTTGATATTTCCCTTAACTCCTGTGGTACGAAAAGCCTAGAGGATGGCCAGCGGGAACTGGGGGAAAAATACATCCGCAAGCTGGCGTTCGCCCGTTTCCCGGACATCACACTGAGTTCTATTCTTAAAGCTGCAAAAGCGGATATTCCGGTCATTTCAAACAGGAGCTTCGGCTGCATCACTCCTCAGATGCTCAGGAATATGCTGGATTTCGGACTCATAGTCGAAACGGGAGAGGCAACACAAATCCGTGATGGAGACGCGACGTATGATGTGGTCCCACTCACCAATGAAAACGGCGAATCTGTATCCGGCTACATGGATGCCACCGGTAACTCGCATCTCATCGTCCCCTTAGAGCTGAAGCAGTACCGCGTTGTTTTCGACCCTATCGTGCAATGCATCCAGGACGAACTCAACTGCAAGGGGGATGCCGCCGAGGTATTGCCCGACCGTGTTTGGCATCTTGGATCTGCCGGCAGCGAACATCGGAATGTCTATCTTGTAAGAAACTGGAATTGTGATGCCGATGTGCGGGCAAAAATCAAACTGGCCAATCCCGGCTCGCTGGTTTTCTACCTTGGCAGATGCCCCGAGGTCGTGGAGATAGGTCCCTGCCGCTCCGATGCCAAGGAAGATGCGCAACGCCTGGAGGCACAGTTTTACTGTGTCGACACCCTGATTGAATACACTCAGGAGGCCGGATATGTGTTTCGTGCTGAAATCGTCAGACAGAAACTCAAAAGTATGCTGGATGCCTTCGGCGCTAAGAGCTGTAGAAACAAGCGCCGTCCAGGCAAACAGGAGACATACCAGAACAAACTTGAGACGCGGATATGGCTCTGGATAGATGCCCGGCTTAAAGCTGCCAAGAGTGTGACGGATTACACTGGCGAGCCAGACCCGGATATCAACTCCGCTTGGCTTTCCCATGAATATCTCACTCAAAAGCAGGTATGCGACCAGGAAGGAATAGACGACCCCAAAGCATTCACAAGGGCCAAGGATGCATGGAAAAAAGACTTAACCGGTTTTGGGCAGTTCTTCAACAAGGTTACCGAGCGGTTCATTGTACGTCAGCCCCGGAAAGACAAGGCCAATGACGGGCGTGAGGCCGAACGGCTTAACGACTTCTACCAGGAGAACCGCGAGATAATCAACGAGCTGCGGAGGCAGCGCCCGCATTTTCTATAACCCCCACCGGGGAGCGCGAAATTCCTTAAATCGCATTTTTTGGAATTTCGCAGAAGTATTTTTTTGATTTTTTTCGTCCCGTGCTTTGAGCAGAAAATGCTCGGCACGGGACTTTTTTTATTCCAAGTTCGTAAAAATATGGAATTTCACGCGAGGCTGACAGGAAAATCAAACCTGAAGTCAGCCTAGGCATTTGAGCCCAAGCGGGGTAGCGATTCTCCTGTCAGGAGAATTGCCCGATGGATAATTACATCCACTCCCAGGCGCTCGCGGCCATCAGCGAAACTATTCCGGCTCCTTTGCAGCCAATCGCAATTCAGCACCTCAACGGCGTCTGCCTGAAACCGGAAGACTTCCTTCCGGTTTCAGCAAAGGAAGACTCCCGACCGAAAACCAGCAAGGGACCTGTTGGCCGACCTGCTGCCGCACAAAAACCGTTCCCAGAGTCGTTCCCAGCTGGCTCCGGCATTACCTATGACAATCTTTACGACTCCCGCACAATGAAAATCATTGGCGGGTGCCTGCGCCGCCTGCATGAGTCCAGGCTCTTTTCCGAGGCAGAACTTGAGGACAAACGCATTGAATTGATGGAAAAGCTGCCGTTCATGCTGCAAGGTTTCAACCCGCAAACGGCGGTCACTGACGCCCGGTACAAGTTCACCTCGACGGTACTAGGACACATGACAAGCGCCATCTTCAACAAGCGCAGCAGTAGGCAAAGACCTATTTCTCTCAACCAGAAAATCAACGAGGACGGCGAACTCATCGACGTGCTTGGCGAAAAGGACTGCGCGTATTTGTGTGTGTACGACAAGGGCCTTGCCCAGATGGAGGCGCTGGAAGAGCTGGAACATCTTGTCAGTAATCTCCCGGAACGCTATGTGCTGCTGATTCTTATGAAACGCCAGCTCGGCATGACCGAGGAGAAGATAGCTCCCCGGCTTCAGATTTCAAGGAGTGCAGTCCATAAACGACTGGCCGCCATTCCAGAACTGGCAAAGTCAATCATGCGTGAAAAGGGGACGAGACGATGAGCACAACCACCAAGTATACCGTGGCCTTTGATCGCCTTCCAACGCATATTCAGCAAGCGCTTCTGATTACTTCAAGCATTCTCCAGCGATTGGTGGACAAGAGACTTGCTAATTCCGAAAAAGATGCGTTAATATCAACAGTACCAACTACTAATGGAGATGACAATGAGGATAGACAAAGCAGCACTTGTTAGGCGCCAAATCAATGCCATGGAGGCTCTCAGCATGGATGGCCTTAGAGCAAAGTTTGAAGAGGTGTTTGGGTTCCAGTCTTCCATCATTAATGCAGACTACTTCCGGCGCCGAATCGCCTATCGCCTGCAGGAACTGCAGTTCGGCGGCCTACGGCAGGATGCAGAAGAGTTTTTGGATTCTCTGGTAGCAGATGACGAACTGGCCAACCTGAAGCCTCAGAAGGCTAAAAAGCGCACAGCGGTCAAGGGAACCCGATTCGTGCGTGAATGGGGCGGCGAAGAGCATGTCGTCATCGTCCATGGGGCAGCCAGCTTCGAGTATAACGGTGACACTTTCAAATCCTTGAGTGCAATAGCTAAGGCGATTACCGGCACTCATTGGAACGGACCACGATTCTTCGGAGTGACAAAATGACAAAATGCATTAAAAAGCGATGCGCGATATACACGAGAAAAAGCGTCGACGAAGGGCAGGAGCAGGCGTTCAACTCGCTGGACGCCCAACGAGAGGCTTGCGAGGCGTATATCACCTCACAGAAGGCGAACGGATGGGTATGCCTGAAGGAGCGCTTTGATGACGGGGGGTTCAGCGGCGGCAACACCAGCCGACCGGCGCTAAAGCAGCTGCTGGCTGAATGTCGCGCCGGCAACATCGACGTAGTGCTGGTCTATAAAATAGATCGGTTAAGCCGCAGCATCTGCGACTTCGCTGAGCTGACTAAATTCTTCGACCAGAACAATATCAGCTTCTGTGCGGTAACGCAGCAAATTGACACCTCAACTTCTTCCGGGCGCATGATGCTGAATATCCTGGTGACCTTTGCGCAATATGAGCGAGAAATCATTGCAGAACGCATCAGGGACAAGTTCGCGGCATCAAAGAAGAAAGGCATGTGGATGGGCGGCGCAGTCCCGCTTGGCTACCGTGTCGAAAACAGAAAACTGCTGGTAGTGCCGGAGGAAGCTGAGACAATTAAACGCATCTACAGCCTTTTCTTGACGACTCAATCCCCGACGCAGGTGGCACTGGCGCTAAACGCCAACGGACTGACAACCAAGGCAGGAAAATCATGGAGCAAGGGCAACCTCTACCATATTTTGCGCAACTGCATCTATGTCGGTAAACTGCCGCACAAAGGCAACACCTACGACGGTGAGCACGAGGCTATCCTAGATCAAGATACATGGGATAGAGTTCAGCGCTATCTGGCATCTGATAAGGATACACCTCCAAATCTGACGCGAAAAGCGACAAACATCGCATCGCTGAAGGGGCTCGTATGCTGTGGACACTGTGGCGGGCAGATGATGCAGGTTGTTGCTAAGCGCAAGCACAAGTCATACATCTACTTCAAGTGCACACGCGACAGCAAGAGGGCAGTCTCCACATGCCCAATACGGCAGGTGAGCTCTACGGAACTTGAACGGGTGGTATTCAGCCAACTGTCAATTATCTTCCGAAGTCCTATGATGACCGCAAGACTGAATGAACTTACCTGTGTCAGCAGTTCAGCATTATCGGAGGCGCTCAGCAATAACTTCTTCAATGAAGCCACCAGCCAGGAGAAGCGACGCCTGGCTGAGCTCATGATCGCAAGTGTCAAGCTCTTTGAGAACAAGCTCGAACTCGAAATCAAAGCTGAAGGCATCAAAGCCTTCCAGGAGGAACTAGAACATGAAAACAATGACTGAAATGCTCCCGAACGGCAACCTATTGGTGAGTGTTCCTATCAACTTGCGAAATCGGGGCAATGGCAAGGAAATCTTCCTGCCAGGCGGGGTATCGGAGAATGACAGCCGCATGGCGTTCCTGATGGCTGTGGCCCGCGGGCGCCGATGGCAGCAACTAATCGATGAGGGCAATGTCAGCGACATCCGCGAACTGGCTCGGCTAATCGGGCGTGATAACAGCTACGTCAGCCGCATCATGCGCCTGACTACCCTGGCACCGCAGGTTATCGAAAGCGTCATCAACGGCGAGCTTCCGCCAACGTTGAACGCTGCACGTGCCCGGAAGACTATTTCCTGGCACTGGAACGAACAGGTCAAGGAGTTTCTGGGGACATAATGCTACGCCACCCGGCCGCTAGACTTAAGCCTCTGGCGGCCTTTTTTTGTCTCCGCCTGTGGTCGCCAGTTCTATGCTATTTCGGCAGGGATGTCGGTATCAAACAGACCACAGATTCCTGCTCGAAATATTATTTTTGAGACGGAAAAAGCCATTTCCCAAGCACTGGAACCCGCAAATAAACTGGCCTTTTTACGGTTTTATTAAAGAAATTAAAACTTGCAAAATCCGTGGACTTGGGTCTGTATTTGCAGAGACAAAATGGAAAAAAACGGCTTTATAGGCAGAAAACGCAGCTTTGCGTCTGTCTCTGTTGACGGGCGCACAGAGCAAAAGAAAAGCCGTAACCCAGCAGGGTTACGGCACTTGCGCAGACATAAAAAAACCTGTGAAATCTGAGGACTTCACAGGTCTTAATAAA
>JAAZKI010000145.1 GCA_012799905.1 Lentisphaerota bacterium
GCCACGTGCGCGACAAACTGCAAGTAGGGCTCCTCCGCTTGCTTCGGACAGAGGCTCAGCACGAAAATTTTGTTCTTCGTGTCATCGTCATCGGCTTCCGGGCAGCCTTCCCGGCTGATGCCGATAGCTGCAACCAGCTCATTCACCCCGGTGGTTCGAGCGTGCGGCAAAGCCACGCCTTCCGAAAAACTGGTTGAAACCATCGCTTCCCGAGCCAAGACGTCCTGTAAGCACAGCTCCGGGTCAGCCAGGCGGCCAGCCCATGCCAAAGCCTGAACCAGCTCCTTGATCGCATCAGTGGTGTTCTGGGCCTTGAGATCAGACAGAATGCAATCCGGCGTAACAATCCGATCAATGTTAACCGGCTTCTTGGCTTTAACCTCGACCTGATCCTGCTTCGCGCCATGAACCATCGCCTCATCCATCCCAAGCGGCCGCGTTGTCTTCAAGTCAGCCAGGGTCTTGTTCAATTCAAGGAAAGTCTCGTACACCGCTGTCTTCAACAGCATGACCTCGTTCATATTTGACTCGAATTCAAGCTCATTGCCATGGACATGCAACGAGAAGGTGGTGCTCTCCTTGCGGAACTGGATAATCCCGCCGTCACGGTCAACCTCGGAATGGCGGAAGCCGTCCATCCGCAAATTGTCAATAAGGGCCCGCAAAATGAAATCGCGGACAAATTCCGAGGGAAGGACGAATTTGGTGTAAACGAGCGACACGTCATCGACTTCTTTCTTGACGCCGCGCCCAGGAATGGAAAGGACGTATGCCAGCAGCGGCGGCGCCACCAGCGTCGTCAGCAGCGTCATGATGATGGTGATGCCGAAGAGGCGCGCATCTATGATCGGAACGCTGACGCCATCGACTGTCATCATCGTAGTAGCGCCGATGCCGGCAATGATCAGGGCGACTTCGCCGCGCGGAATCATGCCAATGCCAATCCGGGTCGCGCCGAGAAGATTAAAGTTCATAAAATAGGCCGGCAATCCGCAGCCGATGATCTTGGCGAGAATCGCTAACACACTGTAAATAAGACCAAATTTGAGCACATGGAAATCAGCTAGGACGCGGATATCCACCAGCATGCCCATCACCACAAAGAAAACCGGCACTAGGAAGTCATACAATCCGCCCAGCGAACGCTGCAACGCAAATGCTATGTCGGTCTTGGAAAGACACAACCCCATGACGTAGGCGCCCACAATCATGGCCAGGCCAGCTTGCTCGAAAAATCCCGCCACCAGCAGCGCCAAGCCGAAAGCCATAATGGAATACGTAGCCGCCGGCCGGAATCGCTTCAAAAATGCGCGATCTAATGGGCAAACACCAGCCCAATCGCCGTGGCGCCCAGCCAAATGCCGACGCTCTTGACCGAAATGCGGCCAATCTGACCCCAGTCCACCGCGCCGACCTCGGAGCCGCCCGCACTCAGCAGACCCAAGACAACAGCCAGGCAGATGATGCCCAGCACGTCGTCAATGACCGCCGCCGCCAGAATCGTCGTGCCCTCCGGAGAATCCATGCTTTTCTCCTCCGACAGAATCCTGGCCGTAATGCCGACCGAGGTGGCCGTGCACAAAATGCCCAGGAACATCGACTGTGGATGCATAAAAGGGACATCCATGGCCAGCATGCAAAGGCCAGCCCCAAACGCATATGAAAATATCACGCCGCCGATGCCGACGACGGTGCCGGCAACGGAATACCGGAATAACAGCCGCAAGTCCGTCTCCAGGCCAGACATGAACAGCAAAATAATTGAACCCAGCGTGGCTATGCTGTATAACGGCGTCGATACCGGAATCGAACTGCCCTCCGGAAGGGGGAAAAGTCCATCCGGAAAACCTAAAATCCCGAGATTGACGCGCCCCAGCAAATAGGGGCCAATGATGATTCCGGCGAGAAGCTCGCCTAAAACCGGCGGAATTTTGAACTTCTGCGCCGCCTTGCCGCAAAAACGGGCTGCGAATATGATCACGCCCAACTGAATCGCCAATAGAGAAATTTGTGCAACCACCGATGTTTCTTGATTCATTAAAAGACACCTGCTTTCCGTAGATTGCCCATGTAAAACTTCATGCCCCCGCCATCCCCATGCCCAACGGCTGAAATTAAAGTGAAAATGCCTTAAATACGACGTTATTTAACGATTTTGTCATATTCTGTCACAGCAGTAATATATACCGATTGCCGTATTTTACAACAACGCTTCCGAGTTTTCAAAATCGCGCGCATAATCGCTCGGTAATCGGTCACTGATTGATACTTGGGATTCCGACAAGCTTCGGAACTAGGGCGCCCTGAGCAAGGCGCTTGAGTGGACAGTGGAGCTTTCGACACGTGTCCTCCACAAGCTGTCAGCCGACAAAAATGTATCATGCTTGCAGTCATGCCCCTTTGCGCCGTAGGCGCAGAGTTTTGCCAAACTCCAGGCGCCGTAGGCGCTTAACCATGCTTAACCCCAGGCTTCAGCCTGGGGATGAACGTACCCCAAAACTGGCACCTCGCAGAGGTGCTACAGTTAGCGCTGAAAACATACTATCGGGATGACCGCCATCAATCGATGACCGATTACCACCGAGGTAAATGGATGAAACCCTTACTTTCTGCCCACTGACAAATTACAACGCGCAAATGCTTGATTTCCAGTTGAGTTTTGATATAATAACCTTATGTTAATTTTCTATTAATTAGTGTATCATGCGACTGAGTCCTGTCTGGCCCCAGATGCTCCTGCCTGAATTGCATAACGATTTCGCCGCCGGCGTTCAGGAACATGAACGCTAAAAAGTCAAATCAACCAACCCTGCCCTCGCGACGCCTTGACCGAACCCGTCCCTCTCCAACGCCTGAATACGGGAACTTGCCATGAAAAAATTTTTTACATTCACGCTGATTGAACTTCTCGTCGTCATTGCGATTATCGCTATTCTGGCCGCGATGCTGCTGCCGGCTTTGAGCAAGGCTCGGGACAAAGCCCGCGCCATCAGCTGCATCAACAACTTAAAACAATGCACACTGGCCTTCCTGTCGTATGCCAGCGAATACGACGACGTCCTCCTGATCAACTACGCCTGGACCTCCGACTGGCATGGCGCACTGACCACCGCCTACGGCAACACCGGATACCTGTCCA
>JAAZKI010000296.1 GCA_012799905.1 Lentisphaerota bacterium
AAACCAGCAAGCACTTGGGCGGCGGCCTCTGTCAGCCATTTCCTGTGGCAGCACTGATTGCCGCTGACAAAACCGTTTTCCTGGGGCAGTTCCAGTTCGATCAAGTCAGCTGGAATGGTGCACGTTATCGGATCATCGATGAAAAGAGCGCCGAATTGCAATTTTCCCAGCGACTAGTGCTGGCGCCAGGACAAACCTTGGATTTTCGCTTTATCATCGGCCTGACACCACGCAAATTCGCCTGCGAAGAAAATGTCGTGCAGGCGATGTACGATGCCTGGCCCGCCCAGTGGCTGCCTGTACAGGGCCAGGACAACCGCTATGTCTGGAGTGCACACAGTCAATACCGCGCCTGGTATTACAAACCGAACTGGGAAAGGGAACGGCGTTATTATGCGGCCGTTGACTGGGCCTTCACACCATATAAACGGGCCGGAGACCACTGGGGCAAGGAGGAGTTATGGGACTATGAACCAGTTTTCCCAATCAAACCGGATTCCTTTGGCTCTATCGCCAATGGTATTCGTTTCGATTATACCAAGAGGACACACGCTGATTTCCATCGCCTGCGAAAAGAAATCTTTTTGAAGAACGCCCGGGATTTCGGCTATTCGTTTTACACGGGTATGGCCTGGTGTGAAATCAATCTGGCCAAGGAAAAATATCCTGATGCGATCAACTATGATACAGAAGGTGGCGTGGCGCATATCCTTGGTCCCTGGTCGACCGGCCATGACCAGGAAATCCGGGTCTTCCCGATGGGTACTTCTTATGCCAAGGTTTTACGGGAAGATATCGCAAGGCTTTGGAAGGAACTAGATTTGCCCGGCTTTGCCTTTGACTGCGGCACCCCCGGCGTCAATTATCGCGGTCCGGCAGTCAACAATCCGGAACTGCCGGGCAGAGCCTGGGATGACAAAGGGATTTTCATTGACGAGCTGGTAGCCGTCAACGACCTCATTGACTTTGTCCACCGGCTTGATCCGGATAACCCGCCTTATGTCTGGAAAAATGGCCAGGGGCGTGCGGACTACGTGATGATTGAGACCAGTATATTCAACCCGATTTTCCGCAGCTGGATGCCGTTAACCCGTTACAATATCGGAATGCGCTGTGCCGTCATACATGGTCACGGCTACCTTATTGATCAAACGATTCCGAATTGGCGAAACCTCAGCCAAGAGGAATTCTACCATGAAATGGCGAAACTGGCCGACCATGCCGTTTTGACCGATTTTCAGTATGGAGTCACCCAGAATCACGTCACCCAAAACGGCAATCCCCAGAGCATCTATGCGATGCCGGAATTAATTGAATGCAACCGCAATGGCTGGCAGGCACTGATTCCGGTAGAGCTAAGCGAGCAGGGAAAATACCTCTATCAGGCCCGCTATGGCCGTGGCGCCAGCAGCATCTTGTATTTTGGCAACCCATGGCCGGAGCCGATGCCAAACGAGTTTCGGGTAGACAACTCTGAGCTGGGCAAAGGCAGCAACTTGTTTGTGACAAAAATGCGTGATCAGGCCACGCTGCACAACCGCGTTGAAGGAAGCAATACCTTTTTCCAGGACTCCCTGCCTTCACGCCGTCCCCGGCTGTATGAGGCTGTCATCAATTTGAGCACACTGCCAGCCGAAGGGAGTCTTGAGGCAGTCGTCAGCAGCCATAAAGACATCAATCAAATTCGCTTTGATATTGTTCTGAAAGGGAACTCACCATTCAAGGCCATTCTGACGCCGCGTTTTATTCACCGCTACAACGCTTCAATCCTGGTCAACGGCACCATGACCAGCCCGGCAACGCCTGCTGAAATCCCTGCCAATGCCCATATCACCGTGCGCTTTCAGTCTGATTTTTTTCATTGCAACGCCGCCGAAATCCTCTCGTTCCCTTTTGTTGACGCAGAAGGAAAGCCTGCCTTTGCGATTCAATTGCCTGCCAAAGCCAATGCCTCTGAGTTGAAGGAGGCTACTCATCTGCAAGATTATTTCAGATTTACGGCTGACCAGAAAATTACTTTAGCGGGAGTGATTCCAGTTGTGCAACTGCCTGAAACCGCTCCTGACCCGGCGGTATTCATTACGGTCGGGCGTGGTGAAGAAACAGGGATTACCCGTCGTGCCGACCACCTCGAACTTTGTGCAGCCGATGCTGACGAAGCCCATGCCATGCTCAAGGAAATGGCATACGTCATGGATCGCCGATTCCCCTATATCATCCCCTTTAGCCCAGTTAATAGCGTTTCACAGGAAATGCTGAAAAAATTCAACATGCCGGAGAATCCGCTGCCATTCGAACGTTGTTTTGAAAGCATGGAGTTTGCTCAATGATGAAAAGAACAGAACACCGTATATTCCATGCAATCCTGACCGTAAGCCTGCTGGCGGGTTCATTTTTGCTGGCGAAGCCTATGCCTATCGTGGGACGTGTGGAACTTGTTGAAACCGTGAACACACTGCCGGAAGTCCACATGGCTAACAATCGCCTCGAACTGACCTTCCTGCCGGATTCCATGGGACGAATCTCCCAAATCCGACACCGCGCCAAGCAAAAGGACCTGCTGCAACCATACATACAGAAAATTCTGCATGGAAATCCT
>JAAZKI010000302.1 GCA_012799905.1 Lentisphaerota bacterium
AAGGAAAGAGGACATGCTAATCTATATCATCGGCTCTATCACCAATGACCCGGACTACCGGGAGAAGTTTGACAAGGCGGAGGAAATGCTACGGGCGGAAAGCGCCTGCGACGTCATCAACCCGGCGCGGCGCAGTCCGGACTTGGAACCGCGGATTTACGCGGAGCTGTCCCACAGCGCAATACTAAAGGCCGACGCGATTGCCCACCTCTGGACGACTTGCATGAGTTTCGGAGCGACGTTCGAATACCGGGTCGCAAAGGCCGCCGGGAAAGAAATCTACCACATAACGCCCGAGTACAAGCTTATCTCTAAGAGGCAAATCGAGAGTGATCGGCGGGCCAGAGCCGCCCGCGAGGCGAAAGGAGAAGACGCGCCATGAGCGAGCCGCTGAAGCTCAAGGCGGCGCAGGCCGAGGCGCGCATGGCCATCGAGCGGATGCGGGCCGGCAAGGACGGCAACCCCGTCAAGCCCGCCAAGCCCAGGCCTACCAAGCCCAAGCCCAGAGCCGTCTCCAAGCTGGACGTCCTGTGCGCCCTCGCCCGCGACCCGTCCGCCGGCAGGAGCATCTTCGCCGCCACGCCGTCGCGCATCCTCGCCGAGCTTGCCTACGACGGCATGATCACCTTAAACCCGAACCCCGCGGCGGCAATCACTGCCAAGGGCCGGATGGCCATCGAGAAAGCCGAAAGGAGGGCATCCCCATGAGAAAAGAGACCTTCAATACCCTGCGCCGGATGGTCGAGGACGATCCCTTGACCGAGTCCCAGATCAGGATCATCACCGGCGACGCCACCCGCATCCTGGTGGACTGCGCGACCGCGGCCGAGATGCTCGGCGTCACCCCGGCGACCATGCGCCGCCTGCCGGTTCCGCGCGTCAAGACCAATTCCCGCCGCGTGCAGTTCCGGCTCTGCGACATCCACGCCTACATGGACAACTGCTACACCGCCGCGCCGGATTGACCGCCTCTTTGCGCCCCGGCCGCCCGGACTTGTACCAAATTCGCGCTGGACTTGTACCAGGTGCGCGAAAGCCGTCCAAAACTTGTACCAGAAAGCCCCCTTTCCGGAGACCTCCGGAGGGGGCTTTTTCGTGGCTAAACTTGTACCAAACTTGTACTAGTACAAGTCTCTTTTTCCCTGGTACAAGTTTTGTACAAGTTTTTACGCTTTTCGGGGTGTATTTTGAGAGTCTTATAAAACAAAAAAACGGCCTTTTTGACCTCAAAAGCCGTTTTTCCTGTCTGCTTGGAAACCTGTTTTCGTGGTGCGCGCAACAGGATTCGAACCTGTGACCTCTACCGTGTGAAGATAGCGTTCTAACCAACTGAACTATGCGCGCTCGCAGATAACAAGTTCTTATTTTACCCATGATTCAGCTTTTTGCAAGTCGATACGCCACGAAAAAACAACGTCAGCAGGAAAAGCCATCGGAAAAACACCGTTTCGCAAACCGCAGCCATGTCAAAACCGAAGTCGAGCCACCTACGCCTGTCACCCCGGCAAGCCTAACTCTCGGAACTGACTCTCTGCTTTTTTCATCGCGCAGACTTTGCAATTTCAAGTTCTAGGTAGTAAAATATATCAAGCCAAGCCAAAGTGTAACGCTCCCCATGGCTGCCTTTGTTCAAGTTCCTTGCTATAAGTTTATTGTATCTGGCTGACAGCGCCGTTCCCGTAGCAGCTGCGCCGACCGGCTTTGTGCAAAGCGAATACTTCTATAACCGCCATTATGCAGACAATGCCGCTCATATCTTCCTTCGACATGGCGATAGAGCCAACGCCGCCTTTGCCGACGGGCATGTGCAATCCATCGGCCCTAACGACTTGATCAGCAACACCTACGGCGTACGCAGCTTCTACTACGGAAACGGAGTCTACCGTAAATCATATTGACGGATTCCTCGGCGCCTTTGCCTCCCGTCAACCCGGAACGGCATGCCGTCCCGGGTCGTTCTTTGCAAGCGCAGGCCGGCGCCTAGCCGTCACCCCGACCCAAAAACTAATACCGTAATTATATATAGTCGTCTTTTCCAACCCCACCCCGCCCATGTCAACCAGTCCAGCGACTTCATTCCTGCGTTCCGGACTTTTCCGGCGCATCATCCGTTATGCCGTCATAGTCTGCCTGGGCTGCGCCTTGGCTTACTTGGCCTATCTGCGCCAACCCGCGCCAGCGCCAGTCGGCCCAACCCACGAATATCATTTTTTTGTCTTTAACACGGCTTGCAACCTCCAGGTCTGGGGGGACGTTCCCAGCGCCCAAGCCAATGATGCATTCCGAGAATTGAACGCAGTCTTGCAAACTCTGCATGACACGATCAATATCTTTTCTCCGGACAGCGAACTGAGCCGCCTGAACCAGCAGGCGCACGACCACCCGGTCGTGTGCTCGGAAACACTCTGGGACATAATCAAGGCTGCCGATGAAGCCTGGCGCCTCACTGACGGCGCATTTGACGTGACGATCGGGCCTCTGATGCAGACATGGGGCTTCCACGACCCGGCCACCGCCCTGCCCACTGAGGCTGACATTGCCGCTGCCCTGCAAAAAGTCGGCTTTGACAAACTGATACTCGACCAGGAGCAGCGCTCGGTTTCCTTCCCAATCCCAGGCATGCGACTCGACTTTGGCGGCCTGGCCAAGGGCTATGCCCTGGAAAAAGGCAGCGCCGTACTAACCCAACACGGCCTTGAGGTCTTTCTCTTGAACCTCGGCGGCAACATCCTGGCGTCAGCAAAAACACCAGCGTCAAGGCAGCCCTTCCGGGTCGGAATCCGCGATCCACGCTCACCCGACCGGCTGTTCGCCACCTTGGAGCTGCAAGGCGCCTGCATCTCCACCAGCGGCAACTACCAGCGTTTTCGCCTCATCGACGGCAAGAAAGTCGGCCATCTGATGGACCCGCGCACCGGTCGCCCTGGCGATTTCTGGGCCGGGGTCACGGTGCGGACGCCGCGAGGCCTGTATTCCGATGTCTTTTCAACTGCCGTTTTCATCGGCGGCGCTGATTTGGCGCAAAAACTGACTAAACGTTACCCGGGAACCGGCTTTCTGCTCCTGAAAGATTCCCCTGACCAAAAAACGCTGGTGCAGGAAACCATCGGTGACCTGAAAATAATCAAGAACGCCGAAACGCCGCCCCAACAACCATAAACCAAATCAGAATTTATCCCAAAAAGCATAGTTTCAGCTTTGCGAGGAAAAGAAAAAACACAACCAGACCTTGCCTCCCCCTTGGTAAAAGACAACTTTTCCGCGGCGTATTGCTGTGTTGGTTTTTCAATCGCCGGATAGGGTGTTATATTGTTGTCCTTTATCGCTGCGGCAGTTTGGCCGCCCGCCCTGCCGCCCTGTTTCATGTATGCGACACGATCACTACCCTTCATGAACGCCAACTACTCTTCTCGCCGTTTCGGCGCCATTGTCATTTTCGCTCTTCTGGTTGCTGTGACACTGCCGACCTTGGCAGCGCCGCGACTAACTACCGTCTCGCTAAAGCAAGGCAACAGCCAGCTCAAATTTTCGCGTGCGGCGGCCCGTTTGGCGTGGGGGGTGGAGAATCCCGATGCCGAGCCGGTGACGGTCACCTTGCAAATCAAGCCGGACAGCGGCCACGGCGACGCGATCTACGCACGCCAGTTGACGATTCCAGCCCAAACCGTTGTCGAAGGCAGCTTTCTGGTGGTCATCAACGACACCACCCGCTTCCACGTCGAACTGCTGCAAAACAAAGTCAGGATTGCCAAGGACGACATCTTGGTTCGGGGCACAGTGACGCGACGGTTGAACATCGCGGTACTTGACGATGACACGCCCTCGCTCGGCACGAGCGAAATCATAAAGAACAAAGAGCTTGACCGCACTGTGACCTTCACCACCATCCGCCAGGTGAATCTTCCCGATCACTGGGCGGAATACCAAAACTTCGACTTGCTGGTTTTGCTGCGGCCCGACTTATCCTCCTACAGCCCGGCGCAAATGATCGCGCTCCGCGACTATGTCATGCAAGGCGGCTATGCCCTTCTGGCCACCCCCGCCGTCGCCCTGCAGATTGGTGACACCATGCTGCATGACTTCCTCTCGGCTACGCCCGTCGCCGAAACGCGCTTGCCTGACCTGGATTTGCTCTGCCGCAGCTACGGCGTCAAACCGCCGCCTCCACAGCCTGACCGCGATGCCGACGGCTTCCCGTCCCTCAAGCCGCGGCCTGATTTTCTGGTCATGACGCCGCTGGCTGGGACTGCCTCCGTAATCAACACTGACGGTCGGCCTGTCTTCAATCTTCGGCGTATCGGCTGCGGCACGGTCGCCATGCTCGCGTTCGACCCGTTCCAAGTCGGCAATGCCGACCACCGCCTAATCGCGCCG
Organism: Lentisphaerota bacterium; assembly: GCA_012799905.1. GTDB lineage: Bacteria > Verrucomicrobiota > Lentisphaeria > Oligosphaerales > Oligosphaeraceae > JAAZKI01. The sequence continues at coordinate 4,375 of JAAZKI010000302.1, forward strand.
GTCTGGAACGCCATCCTGCGTCACTCCAACTTCCAGACCACCATCGTCGGCCCCGACCTGCCCGGTAAAATCAACCAGACCTTGCAGCTGCTGCAAGGCTATTCCATACCGCCGGTGTCGGTCATCGTCCAAATTTTCTTTTTGTATGTGCTGGTTGGCATCGCCATCCTTGGCGTCGCGTTCCATTTCCGGCGTCACGCCCTGGGCTGGCTGCTTCTCTGCGTCTACGGCGCTGTCATCACCGCCCTGGTATTCGTCCGTTCCAACAACATTTCCACCAACCAGGCTCGTCACGCCATCACCACCATTTCGACCTCGGTATGGGACTGCGAGCCTGGGCCGACGCACGCCACGTCCCTGCTCTTCAGCCGGAGCGACTGCCGACCCACGCTGGTCGCTGACAGCAACCAGACATTCTTCCAGGCGCAGCCGCCCGGGCCGTATTTCCGTGATATCGGCGCTTTGGCGCCCTCGCCCTGGTGGATAACCACTGACAACCAGGAAGCGCGCCTGGAGCGGTTCGCCTTGCAGCAAAACCGCCCGCGGACGCTGGTCTGGCGCCACACCCGGGACGGCTATGGCGCGACTCCGGCCGCCCGCCCTGTCCTGGCCATTCTTCCTGACGGCCGCTCCCGACTGCACCCCTGGGCGCTCCCCAAGGCCCTGGCCGGCGCCAGCCGAGCCGCGCTCATTTTCCCTGACAGCCACCGCGTCATCAACCTGGCGAACGCCACTGTCACCGACTCCGGTGAAGTCGGCAAGGTCGAGGCTGACACCGTATTTACAAGCGTCCTCGACTATGCCACCAGTCTTCGCCTCCAGCATCCCTGCCTTGTCCTGACCACGACCCACCGCCAAGCCTCTGACAGCCCAGTCAAGGTCATCCCTGAGCAGGGCAATGAGCCGTTTACCGCCTATAACTACGACATCACCTTTGTCCCGGTCGACATTGATTCCAGCCAAGCCCGCGCCCTGGGTTCCGAATTCTTCTCCTGTCACATCCCGGACAAGTCATTTTTCCGTTCCTACTACCGCTATGGCAAATGGGAAAACATCATCATCCAAGGCATGACGGCCACGGACTATACGATTGACTTCCAGGTCGTTGCGGAAGTCTTCCCGAGCGCTTGCCAGCGCCTGGCAGTGTCGGTGGAGGCAGTCGTCCCGGGCAATCACACCACCTTTGACGTCAACCTGGAGACAGTTGACGGCCACATCCTGACGCCGCTTGAACGCCACGGCAGCACCTATGTCTTTGACACGGCTGGCCAGAAAGTATTTTCGCCCCAGGAACAGCGCTTCCGCGCCATCATCAAAGCCACCACCGCGATGCTGCAAAATTCGCCCAGTCTGCCAACGTCACGGACGCTGTTCTGGCGCGTCGCCAAACTGAGCGCCAGCGCCAACTATTCATCACCATCACCAGACAAAACCAACCGGCCATGATTAAAATCGAACATCTGACCCGCGACTTTGGCGGCGGACGTGGCATCCACGACCTGTCCATGCACATCCCCAAAGGGAAAATCTTCGGCTACATCGGCCCGAATGGGGCTGGCAAGACGACCACCATCAAGATTTTGTGCAGCCTGTACCGCCCCAACTCTGGCCGTGCTTTCATCAACGGCTTGGAGGTGACGCCCGGCAATTCGAAGCAAATCAAGAAAATCGTCGGCTATATGCCGGATAACTTCGGCGTCTATGACCAGATGAGCGTCTGGGAATACCTGGATTTCTTCTGCGCCGCCTATCACATTCCGGTCAAGCAGCGGGAGCAGCGGATCAATTCTGCCCTGGAGCTGACCAGTTCCAAGCACATGCTCGACTACCAGGTCATCTCGCTCTCCAAGGGCATGACCCAACGCATCGGCCTGGCTAAGACGCTGCTGCACGACCCCGAGGTGCTCATCCTGGACGAACCGGCCTCCGGCCTGGACCCATACGCCCGCATTGAGATGCGGGAGACGATCGTGCGCCTGCGGGACCTGGGCAAGACGATCATGCTGTCGTCACACATCCTGCCGGAACTGGCTGGCATCTGCGACCTCATCGGCATCATTGAAAAGGGCCGCCTGCTGGCCTTTGGCACGGTCGCTGAAGTCACCCGGAAAGTGCAGGAGAATCTCAAGATCACCGTGGTGATTGATTCCGATCCCGAGCCAGCCCGGAAATTATGCGAACAATTCCCGGGAACGAGCAACATCGAAGTCACTGCCAATGAAATCCACTTCATCTACACTGGCCCGCGCGGCGATTTGCCCGACCTCCTGCTGAGCCTGACCAAAAACGAGGTGCGGGTCATGGAATTCCGCGAGGATCATGCCGACCTGGAACAGGTCTTCCTGTCAGTAACCCACCAGAAGGCATAAGTTTCCGCTGTCTCTCCCCTAGGGGCGATGCGGCGTCACCATCTTCACCAACACCGGGTCATTGTCATGTCTTCCGACTTTCTTTACCGTCATCTGCACAACCCCATCCTGCGCCGGGAGTTCAACAGTGCGGCTCGCAACCCCAAGACGGCCGTGTTCGCGGCCCTGGCCGTCGGAGTGCTTGGCTTCATCCTCTACGCCCTCTGGCCACGCAGCGGGATTTTCTCGGAAGCCAACAGCAACGAGCTGTTCACCATTTTTCTGGGGGCGGAGCTGACCTTCATGATTTTGCTGACGGCGAGTTTCACTGCCAGCACGATCACGGTGGAGCGTGAACGCAACACCTTCTCCATGTTGCAGACCAGTTTGCTGACGCCGGCGGAAATCCTGCTGGGCAAACTCTGCGGTTCGCTGGGCATTTCCATCGTCCTCTTCCTGGTCACGGTGCCGGTCTCAGCCATCTGCGCGATGAGCGGCGGCATCAGCGTCGCCACCCTGCTCAAGGCTCTGTCCATCGTGGCTGCATCGACAATCGTGTACGGGCTATTCGGCCTGGCGGTCAGTTCTCTGTGCCGCAAGACCTACGTCTCCATTCTCATCACCTACCTCGGCATCGCCATCTTGGCCGGCGCCACCTGGCTGCCTTCTGTGCTTATCAACGTGCCCTGGCTGAAGCCGGCCTTTCTGCGCCTGCGCGCGGTCAGCCCCTACGAGGCCCTGTTCGCGCTGCAATTCGCCGAGAAGTATGAAATCGGCATCACTGGCGCCTCGGTCGACTACGTGTTTCAGACTTTCGCCATCAGCATGACGGTCATGGCCGTGGTGTTTTTCGCCATCTTCGCCTGGTTCATCTTTTCCCCGCCGCGCTTCCGCCGCAACACCACGATCAGCCAGTATGACGACACCAGGACGATGATCAAGCGCAAGCTCGGCTGGCCCTTCTATCTCATTGACCCGCTGCGCCGCAAAACGCCGATCAGCCTGCGCCGCAATCCTGTCTTCGTCGCAGAAATCCGCAGCAAAATTTTCGGCAAGCCGAAGTTCATCATCCGGGCTCTGACGGCCTGCATCAGCCTCAGCCTATGCCTGTTAGTGCTCATCGTCCAACAAGTCGGCGAGACGGATTTAGACAACATCCGGGCGATTGCGATTATCTTCCAGATTGGCGTAGTCGCGCTATTGGCGCCGACGGTGAGCAGCGGCAGCATCACGGACGAACGTACCAGCGACACGTTTCTGCTGCTCAGGCTGACGCCGCTGACCGCCTTTAAAGTCGCCATCGGCAAGATGAAGGCAGCCCTGCTCTATGTCATGATTTTCCTGCTCAGCAGCCTGCCGGTGTTCCTGGTCCTGGTCTACCTGGAAAGCGCCACTACGCCAAATTTCGCGGCGATGATTCCGCAGGGCCTTGATTTGGACTCGCTGGCCGTGGCTGGTGAAGCCATCCGCGACTGCGCCAAGACCTACTGGCGGGTCGGCGCCTGGGTCGGGATTCTGATCACAACTTGCCTGGCGCTCACTTCGGGCGGCCTGTGTGCGTCCTGTTTTGCGCCCAACACTGGCGTCGCCACTGCTGTCAGCTACGGTTTTGCCCTGGCTGTCACTGCCGGATCGCTATCCGTGCTTCTGTTCAGCAGCCGAACCAGCCCGGACTTGCAGGCCATCTTCCTCATGTTCAACCCGTTCATCGCCGCGATGGAGATCACCCTGGACAATTCGCTAGCCTCCCGACTGCCGGCGGTCTGGGGCAACCGACTATGGGTCAACCACCTGATTATCTTTTCTTGCCTGACTGCTCTCCTTGTCGCCATTTCCGCCATCCGTGTGCACTTCCTGTTCCGTGAGCAGAAATGACCGACTGATTATAGCCGGAACCGACGCCGACGCCAGTCATGCATCGATTTTTTCACCACCAACGAACACTTACCGATGACCATCACTGCCCTGCTAACGACTGCCGCCATCTTCTTTCCGCTCTGGATGCCCATCTGGCAGGAACGGCCTCTCCAGAATAAAGACCTGGAGTACGAAAGTCCGACCTGCATGACGGTTGAGACGTACGAGATGGTGCTCGGCTGCCTGCCGACGGCAGACGCGCGCCTGCGCGAACAAATTTATACTCAACTAGCCTCTAAACCAGTGCCAGCCAACCAGGAGGTGCTGCTGCATTGCCTCCGCCGCGAACCTGAAACACGCCAGCAAGGCGCCATCCTCCGCCTGCTGCGCCGAACCGACCCAGCCACTATCCCGCCGGCTGACATCGCTGCCTTCCTGCAAAAAGAGCCAACCCAGCTGGCCGAAGCCGCCATCCAATTGTACGCGACCCTGCCGACGGCGGACCTCGAACAGCTGCGACCATTTCTCGGCAAGCCCACTGGAAACACCATGCCGCTCATCCTCCGTCGCCGCGCCTGGGAAGCCATGGCAGCATCCCCACGCCTGGCAGATGCGCTCGGCCCGGACGTGTTCCCCTTCCGCGATGCCGACGATATCCTGTTCCAGACCCTGGCCTTGCAGACGGCCTTGACGCAAACGAGTCGACGGGCGCAGACCGACTCCTGGATTGACGCAGCCCTTGACGGTGACATCCAACTGCGCCTGGCAGTCGCCCGCGACCCGCAGCCAACGCGGACAGACGTCATGCGACGCATCCTGCAAGACGACTCGCCAGCAGTGCGAATTGCCTTCTGCCTGGCCAACCGGGGCACTGCCCAGGAGATGCTCGTCCTGGCTCTGGACGACCGGGATGACGCCATCCGCACCGAGGCCGTGCGCGCTCTGGCCCGCTGTTCGAGCCTGGAATCAAAGACGCTGCCGCGTCTGGCCGACTGCCTGTCCGACCCGTCCGAACCAGTTCGGGAAGAAGCCGAGACCGCCTTGCTCCAACATGCCCGCCAACAGCAGCGCGACGAGGTGTTGGCGGAATTGACGGCCAGGCTATCGTCTCCGAAAACAGTGACGACGCTGCGTTATCACGCCTGCCGTCTTTTTGCCGCCCTGCGCCATACCGCCGCTGCTCCGACCATCGCCGCGATTCTGGAGTCGGAACGTGCGCCGGCGACCATCGGAGCGGCGCTGGACGCCTTGGCTGTACTGGCTCAGCGCGACTCCTATGGCGAACTCATCCTGCCGTACGCCGACCACCGTTCCGCCCTGGTTCGCCAGGCGGCAGCCAACGCCCTTGGCCGCCTGCGCATCACCGGTTCAGAAAAAGCCCTGAAAACTCTGTCCCTGGACCAGCACAGCCCAGCCGTTCGAACCACTGCCTTTGCCGCCATGGGATATTTTCCCCAGCCGGCCTTTGCCGCTGATCTTCTCGCCTGCCTGAAAAACACTACCAAAACGACCGAGGAGGAACGCACCAGCGCGGCCTGGGCAGCCGGCAAAATCAAGCCATCAACGCCGGCTGAAACCGCCGCTATGGTCACGCTCGCCAAGCGCCTGGTTGAACAAGTGACCCTCCCGGTCGTCCCCAGCGAAATGGAGCCGGTCTTTGACGGACCGGCCGTCATCGCCAATGCTATCTATTCCATCACCGTCATGGGCAGCTCAATCGAATCAGCGGAAATCAGAGAAATGGCTGACATTGTCCTCAATATCTATGACGTGCCAGCCGAACAGCTGGAAAGCCTGGCCATGTCACGCGTCGACCAGCCCGCAGCGCAGGAAATCCCGCGCAGTCCGACGACTTGCAGCCTGGCCAACCAAGCGCGGCAATGGCAGAAAAATGAAACCATCACCACTCAGGCCGTCCCCACCGGGTCAATTTATTTCCCTGTGCGCACTGTCCGTAAATAACCAGCCCCCACCTATAAAGCACTGGCGACTCATCTCCGCTGTTCAATTGTATCGCATGATTTTCTCGGCCATGCCTTGACAAAGCCAAGAGAAACGTATATCATAATTTGTGAAAGAAACCGCCCATTTGCAATCACACTCGTATGTGACCGACAGCACTTGATTCTTCACCAGCCCTGTCCCGTAAACTTTAAGCAATGGTGAACAAACTCCTCCCCGCAGTAAGGAGGTACCTGGTGATCTTATTCAAATGCGAATGCGGTGCGCCGTTCCCGGTTCCCGCCGAAGCTGCTGGACAAACCGGCACGTGCCCGGCCTGCGGGAAGCCCTGCCAAGCGCCGGCGCAGTCAGACCCGGACTGCGTCCTGGTTTACAAAAGCGGATGGCCGGAAACAGGCCAAGTCATTACCACCGATGCGCTGAGCGCCCTGGTCGCCCAAGGGGAGCTCAAGGCGTATGACCTGATCATCCATGGCGACGAATGGCGGCCTTTAGGCGACATCTTTGAAATGCCGGAAGTCGCCTCGGTCGCGGCGGATGAAGGCGCCGGCCCGGAGATCGCAGTTAATTTTGCGGAATTGCCGCCTATTCCGGGACACGTCAGCCTGAAAAAAAGCAGACTGCGCAACGCTTGGAAGGCGCTGGTGCTCTGGCAACAGCGCCAGCGTGAGGTCAAGCACAAGCCCATCTGGCAACGAGTATGCTACTATCTGCTGGTTCTGGGTGTGCTAGTGGTGGGATACTACGCGGGACTCGGCAAGATCATCAACTACGCCTTGGGGCGCCCCTGCTACGTCATCGTCTTTAACCCCGATGACAGCAACTACCAAGCAAAACTCGGCCGCGAGACCTTGCCCCTGATCGCCAATGCCCAGGTGACCTTCCAGGATATCTATGTCGCCGCCACCAAAAAAGGCAAGTTGACCATCAGCAGCGAGCAGGCGCCTGACCAAATCGTCTATAACATCGCCGTGCCCCTCTCGCCTGGGCTTGACGTGGCCGTCAACCCGAATGGGAAGATCGAGTTCGGGGTCTATGATTTCCGCGGCATGACGGATAAGTCCCTTGACGCCAAAGCCCGCCAGACGCTGATAAGTGACATCGTCCGCCTGCGGCCGCCCATCTACAGCAGCATCGTCCTTGGCCGTCTGAAGAACATGGCCGAAGAGCACTTCCAAGGGAAGAAGACTGACCCACTGTTCACCAGCCAGCAGTACAACTTCAATCGCATGAGCTTGTCCCGCTCCGTAGATTACACTGAGCGGCGCAAGGATAAGAAAGAAAAGCCGGAGGTCTTTCGGCCGACTCTGGTTAAGCTGACCCCGATGTCCTTTCAATTCAAAGGCTCGTCTGTAGAATACAACCCTGCCCAACCCGAAGTTATCACGGGCCAGGTCTTCGTCAATATGCGCGAACTAAATACATATACAAAGAACAAATTTACCGCCTTCCGCCCCCAGGCCGCCTTGACATCGGCGGACGCCAAGAAAACCATCGCTGACAACAAACTGGTCTGCGGCGAGGCGAAAGGGACGGCCCAACTCAGGATCAGCCAGAACGACAAACGCCTCCAGCTCACGTTTGATCGGGCCATCCCTGCCACCGTCAGCGCCAACGGGCGCCAACATCAAGGGAACTGGTCGTTCATCGCCACCCTGCCCCGAGATAAAGACCAATGGTCATGGAAATGGACATTCGCCGGCGCCTGGAACCCGCCGAAGCCAGCGCGAGGAAAGCCGGCGCCATCAAAAAAACTCACGGTCATCATCGAACAAGCCAACAAACTGACTGTCACTGAAAAATAAGCCGACCCGACTACCTTGACGGCGCACGCAGCCAAGGCCACGACAAGCAAATGCGTAGGGCCAGGCATCCGACCCCAGCGGGACGGATGCCTTTTTTAGGGGCGAGGGGCATTTTTTTAGGGGCGAGGGGCATTTTTTAGGGGCGAGGGGCGAGGGGCATTTTTTTAGGGGCGAGGGGCGAGGGGCTGAATGCTGAATGCTGAATGTTGAATGCTGAATGCTGAATGCTGAATGCTGAGGCGCATTTCATAATTCATAATTCATAATTCATAATTCATAATTCGTTAGGGGCGAGGGGCGAGCCATAGCTGCTTGGGTGCTGTTGTTTTGCCTCTGTTCAGTGCCCGGGCTTTAGCCCGGGGCGGGGGGCGAGGTGGGGCGCTGCAAAAGACTGCTCCATTACGCAAAATACTACTTTCCTGAAAAAATTAGTCGCCTTGGATATGAAAAATCAGATATGGGCATTAAGTTATACGATTCCTGACCGCCGAAAGCGCGAAACCGGCGGACGCATGACTTATCATCGCCTCTATTCTTGAGATTTGGCACGCATACCCTGGAATTATCATGAAAATTCGTCCCACTTTCTGGCTAGCTCTCATCTGCAGTTCGCTCATGCTTTTCAGCCTGTACACCCGGGCGGGCGAAGTGCGGGTCACCGAAGACGGCAGAACCGTCATCACTGTCTCCTGCTGGTCATTGCCAGAACCGACTAGGACAGACGTCAATACCCGCGCCGAAGTGGCCGTTGTCAAAGAATTCATCAAGCGCTTCCCTGAGACCTTCCAAGAGCGCTATGCTGCCAAATACGCTGCTAATCCAGCTAAATACGGCAATTTTGACTGGCGCAATGTCGAAGTCGAATTGAAGCGTTTTGCCGGCATCCAGGTTGAAGGTGCGGGCATGGACTCCGGGCCGCTGATGGCTATCGCCGGTGGCGTTGCGCCTGATATCATGTACGTCAACTTCCGCCAGTCAGACACGTATATCCAGGAAGGCTTCCTGTATCCCCTTGACAAGCCGGAGGATGGCTACTTCGCCGCCTTGAGCAAGGAAGAAGTCGAATTCATGGTTCATGAAAAAATCTGGCCGGTTATCAAGCGCAAAGGCCCCAAAGGCACTGTGCAGGTCTGGTCTATGCCTATGGGCGGCATTCTCGGTCGAGTCTTCCTGTATCGCAAAGACCTGCTTGACGCTGCCGGCGTGCCCTATCCGACTAACGACTGGACTTGGGAAGACCTGTTCGATGCCTGCAAAAAACTGACTAATCCGGAAAAAGGCACCTACGGCATCAAGTTCGGTGCTGGCAAAAGCGAAAGCTGGTACTGGATCACTTTCCTCTGGTCGGCTGGCGGCGAGGCCATGGTCTATGACGAAGAAAAAGAGCAGTGGGAGGCCGCCTTTGACGACCGCGCCGCCGCCGTTGCCCTCGACTACTATATCCGCCTGAACACGGAAAAATGGACTGAAACCGTTGATGGCAAAGTCCGCACCCGCTATGGCTACGCCACTAAGGAAGCTCAACAAGGCAACCAGAAGTGGGAACTGGGCCAGATTGGCTTTAACCCGGCTTACATTGACGAACGCATCTTCTCGACCCTGGACCCCGACGTTGTCGGCATGGTCGCCGCGCCGCTGGGCTACCCGGATGAAAACGGCGTGCGCCACCGCGGCGGCGAAATCAACTCCCGCATGCAGGGCATCTACGCCGGCTGCGACAACCTCGCCGTGCGTGACGCTGCCTGGGAGTACATGCGCTTCCTGTGCTCTCAGGATGCCGAGGAAATCCGTACCAGAATCAAGGTGGAAGGCGGTCTCGGGCGCTTCGTCAACCCGCGCTACCTGCGTATGTTCGGCTACGATGACCTGATCCGTCTCGCCCCTCCAGGCTGGGAAGACACCTTCAAAATCGCCATGGAAACCGGCAAGCCCGAACCGTATGGCAAAAACTGCCAGCTGGTCTATTTCCAAATGACCAAGCCGATGGAAAGAGCCGACACCATGGCCATGAACGGCACCCTCCCGCTCAGCTCCGCTGAAGAGATGGAGAACGCCACCCCGGAAGAAAAAGAAAAACGGCTTGAGATTCTGCAGGGACTGTTGAAAGAGAGCGTGATTGAGACTAACGAGAAAATGATCGGCATTTTGACTCCCAAGCAAAAGCTGATGCGTCGCTCCGCTGCCTTTGTCCTGCTGATCGCCATCGTCGTCGCCTTCACTATGGTGTTCAAGAAAATCTTCAAGGCCTTCACTCCGCCGAAGATTGAGGGCGTGGAGCAGGTGACCTGGGGCTTCCGTAAATACAAGGTGGCTTATCTGTTGCTGCTTCCTGCGCTGCTGACCATCTTAGTCTGGCGCTATGTGCCGCTGGTCATGGGTTCGTTGATATCGCTCCAGGACTACCGCATCATGGGCGGCTCAACCTGGGTCTGGCTCGACAACTTTGGCAACGTGCTCTGGGACGCGGAATGGTGGGCTTCAGTCTGGAACTCCCTGCGCTACTGCTTCCTCGTCATCATGCTGACCTTCCTCCCGCCCGTCATCCTGGCCGTCCTCCTGCAAGAAATCCCACGTGGAAAAATCTTCTTCCGGACTGTCTTCTACCTGCCGGCCGTCATCACTGGCCTGGTCGTCATCTACCTGTGGCGATCCTTCTATGAAAAGACTGAATTCGGCGTGCTCAACGCCATCATGCTGAAGCTGCCGGCGATCACCTACATCGGCATCGCCATCCTGTTCTTCTTCATCATGTTCTTCTTCGCTAAACGACTATTTGTGCACGAGAACTATTGGGCCAGCCTCGGCTGCCTAATCGCCGGCATACTCATGTTCTGCTTCTTCTTCCAGTTTTCCTTGCCCATCCTGCTCGATAAGACGACGGATGCGTCGCTCTTCGCTAAGTTGTTCCACAGCATGCGAGACCCCTATCGCTGGCTGGAAGACCCCAAGACCGCCATGATCTGCTGCGTCCTGCCTATGGTCTGGGCCGGCATGGGGCCAGGATGCCTTATCTACCTGGCCGCACTCAAAGGCATTGCGGACGACTTCTATGAGGCCGCCGATATCGACGGGGCTACCTTCATTGACAAAATCCTCTTTGTTGTCATCCCGATGCTGCGGCCACTGCTCATCATCCAATTCATTGGCGTCTTCATCCGCTCCTGGGAGAACTCCTCTTTCATCCTGGCCATGACTGGCGGCGCCAGCAACACGGAAGTCGCTGGGCTGCATATCTTCTACAAGGCATACATGTACCTCAAGTTCGGCCCGGCTACGGCCATGGCGTGGATTCTCGGCTTTATGCTGATCGGCTTCACCGTCCATCAGCTGCAAATCCTGTCCAAACTGGAATTCAAGGCAGCCGGCGCTACGAAGTAAGGCGGCCGGCGACAGCGCGGCGCACCCAACCCAACCCTTTAACCAGCATCTCTATCTCTCTAAGGTGGTTTGAATGGCAATTATATCGCAAATCGGCAGAAAGCACTGGAAAGTCCGCCTGCTCTTCCTGGGGATGTACGCCTTCCTCATCATCGGCGGCGCCACCATGGTGTATCCTTTCATGCTAATGCTGTCGGGAAGCACCAAGAGCTCCATGGATATCCAGTTCTTTGACGCCTTCCCGCGGTTTCTGCGCGACGACCCCTGGATGTTCTCCAAGCATCTGGAAGGACTGTTCAATGAGCGTCTGCAAGACTTGAACGTAACCTATGATCTGGACGAAATTGCGTTCAACCGGCTCAACCTCTATGGCGACCTTAACGCCAAGCTAGCAGACGCATGGAGCGAATTTCTGGGCGAGACCGAGCTGCCCTGGTACTCCTTTTCAGGAGGCTATCTCAACACCCAGCTGTCGAAGACGATCCCTTCCGGACTGCGCAATTTCAAGAAAATGCTGAAGCGGCAATACGGCTCTGAACTGGAAAAGGTCAACCGCGAGCTAGAGACAGAATTTGCCGGTTGGTACAGTATCTTCATCAACGTCCCCAGCTATCTGATGCGGCGGGAAAAGCCGATGGACACCCGCTTCAACAATGTCCTGAACGAGTTTCAGGCCACACTGCCCTATGGGATGCGCTACTACTTCTCTCCCCAGGGCTTCTACAAAAAGCAATTCCTGAAGACGCAATACAGCCAGGATATTGAGCTTTACAACAGCAGCCACGGCACCTCCTATGGCTCCTGGGACGAGGTCGTCCTGCCTCGGCGCTATCCCGAAAATGGCACGGACAAGGAAAAAGAAGACTGGACCAACTTTGTGCGCGGGACGGTTGCCTTGCACTGGCTTCGCGTTGACGAGGCAGCCGCCCCTTACTTCCATGAACTTCTGAAGGCCAGACACCAGGACAACATCCGCAATCTGAACCGTCTCTACGAAACTAACTACTCCTCGTTTGAGGAGGTTCCGCTGTGGAAGGAGCCGCCGATGTCAGGCATGGCCGTGACCGACTGGGACTCTTTCATCACCGGCTACAAGGACCCGGTCAGCGGCAAGTTCTACGAAGTGCCGATCAAGATGATCCGGTTCGAGTCAACCGAAACTAAGTTCCAAGACTGGGTAGTGAACAAGCATGGCTCCGTGGAACAGGCTGCTGCCAGCCTGGGTGCGTCTTGGACTAAGCTTGAAGACATCAAGATGCCGCAGCTTGAACTGCATTTGAGCTACTTCAAGGACAACATGCGCGGCCTGCGCTGGGAATTCGTCACCCGCAATTACCGGGCAGTGGCTGACTACATGATGTTCCACGGCCGCGGCATTTACAACACCGTCGTCTACTGCTCACTGGCGGTTTTGACAGCGCTCCTCATCAACCCGCTGGCAGCCTATGCCATGAGCCGCTACAAGATGCCGTCGACCTATAAGATTCTCCTGTTTTTGATGAGCACGATGGCGTTCCCGGCAATGGTGACCGCTATTCCCAGTTTCATCATGCTGCGGAAGTTCAACATGCTCAACACCTTTGCTGCCCTGATCTTGCCAGGCATGGCCAACGGCTACTCCATCTTCCTGCTCAAGGGATTCTTCGACTCCCTACCCCAGGAGCTGTATGAAAGCGCCCAGCTTGACGGCGCCAACGAATGGGTGCTGTTCTGGGAGATCACCATGGGCCTGAGCAAGCCGATCCTCGCAGTCATCGCCCTAAGCGCATTCACGGCCGCCTACTCCAACTTCATGTTCGCTTTCGTCGTCTGCCAGGACCGCAAGATGTGGACCATGATGGTGTGGCTGTATGAATTGCAGCAAAGCAGCGGCCAGGCCGTCATGTACGCATCACTGGTCATCGCTGCCATACCGACTTTCCTGATCTTCCTGTTCTGCCAGAATATCATCATGCGCGGTATTGTCGTCCCCTCGGAGAAATAAAGCATGCGCAAATAAGGAGCCGGGCAAAATTTTTGCACGGCTTCTAAACCGGCGACGGCCCGGAACAAGCAGCCGTCATTTCTTTCGGAGGAGGTATCTCATGGTCATCACACTTCCGAAAGTCTTTCCAAAGGGATTGCAGCTATGCCTGACAGCATGGCTGGCAATCCCTTTGTTGTTGCTGGCCCAGGATAACGTAAGACAAGTCGGCTGGCATCACAACGGCTCGCCCTACCGGGCTGTCTTTGAAATCGAGACGCCCCCGAATCCGGCCGAGGCCGGCGTCGTCCTGGCGGTGCCGGTCTTCAACCTCGGCTACAGCGACGGCATTGATGTGTACTGCTATGATGACAGGGGCCGACAGCTCCTGCGAAGCGATCTTGGCCAAGGCGCGCCCAACGAGGCCCTTGTCCACGTCCGCCCCACTGATGTCAAACGCCGTATCTACGCTTATTTCGGCTCCAAACGCCGGGCGCCTGTCGCCAAAATGGACGTCCGGCCCATGTTGGGCGAAGTCTACGCCCTGCCGGAGGGTTCTGCGGCCAATTGGAAAGACGTCAACGCCCGCTTGCAAGAAGCCCAACTGATTGGCCGCTTCCCCATTGACCGCCTCGAACAAGTCGTCAATCCGATCAATGCGACCGAGACTTTCATCATGGTGATGACCGGCGTCATGTCCGTCCCCCGCAACGTCACCCGCCATTTCTTTGTCGCCTCCGACGATGCAGGCTATCTGCTGGTGGACGGCGAGGTGCGCATTGAGCGCAATGGCCGCAACCACGTCTACTCCTCGCTGCGCGGGGAGAATCGGAAAGCCATCGAGCTGACGCCGGGGAGACATGAAATCAAACTGGTCGGGGTCAATTTCGGCGGCACCTTTGCCTTGGCGCTGGGCGAGTGGTTCGCAACTCCGAAAGTCGCCCTGGTGCCCCCGTCCGACTTTATCCAGGCCGGACGCGGCAAACTGCTTGAGGTGGAAGCGCGCCACCGCGACGCTGCCAACCCCTTATTTCATTACCGTCACCTCTCCTATATGAGTTTTGACGAATGCCAGTACACGGAAACAGAGCTGGCCACTTGGGGCGGTCAAGAAGCGGAATGGCGCTTTGGCGACGGCGTCGTCATGCGGGGCGCAGTCGTCCGGCGCGTCTTTGCCACCCTGAAGGATTGCCCAGTCCAGACTGTCATCAATCGCCGCGAATGCTCTGGCGTCGTTTGCTTTCCACAAGCCACCCCGCCCGTGCAGCGCCAAGCCGGCAAGGCCAACGACTACCAATATTACGAAAAACTGCTCCTGGATGCCGGGTTCAACCGCATGCGCGACCTCGAATCTCTGCGGCCTTTGCTGACCTTCTTCCTGCGGCGCGATTGCCACCCGGCCCAAGTCGACGTGGCCGAAGCCATCCTGAAATGCCGCCCGCTGGACGAGGACACCCGCCTCGCCGCCCTCACCGCACTGGCCCGCGCCGCTGCCAAGGATCAGCCCGGCAAAACCCTCACGGCCTACGACAATCTCTTCAAGCAAAAGCTGAGCCGCGAACAGTTCGCCGACTACTTGCAAGAAGCCCTCGCCTTCGTCATTTTCCGAATGCGTGACTGCCCCCTGGCTGAAAAAATACTCAACCGCCATGCCTCTCGCCTGCCCAAGGGCAGCGACAAACTCCTGGCTGGACTACGGTTCGACATCGCCCTCCAGGGAGGCGATCTGCAAGAAGCCCGCCGCTGGTACGGCGTCATGCTCGAAGGACGGCAGAAAGCAACGGAACGCCGAACTGCAACCGTGCTCGGAAATTCCCTGCAAGAGAAAGCCGCTCTGGCCATAGCCTCCGGCCAGCTGCTGGAAGCCGAAGCCGCCCTGCGCGAATGGGCCGCAGTGTCGCCGCATGACCGCGGCAATGGCTCCTTCAGCCTGCAACGCGCCAGATTGTTCCGAAAACGAGGCTGGCTGGACGGCGCACTCGGCGAATTGACCGGCGCTATCCTCGCTGACCCACTGCTGCCAAACCTGCCGGACGTGGAGTTCGAACGAGCCGAAATCTTCACCGAAATGGGCGAACACGCTAAAGCTAAAGAAATCTATCAGAAAATCGTCACCGACTACCCAAATCACCCACTGGCAACGACCGCCGCCCAGAAAATACGCTGACGTCGCCGGTTCCGCTCCGAACAGGACGCCTGCGCTAATCCTCCCAGCCCCTGCCATGCCATGAAAATCTGTCGCCTGTTTCTATTTTCCGCTTTGATTCTCAGCGCTGCCCTGCTCCAGGGCGGAGGCAGCGTCGTGCCCGTGGGCACGTACTTGTATGCCGACCTGAAAAAAATCAGCCCGGCCACCGGCGCTTTGGTGTTGAACTTCGACGCAGCCGGGCCGAATCGGCTGGTGGTGGCCTATGGCCGCAAGCACCGCAAAGACCGGAAGACCCGCGACGGCACGACTGAAGCCGAACGCGAAGCGTTCAAGCCGCGCCTGGCCGTCCTCAGCGACCAAGGCCGCGTCGCCCGGTTTGATAAGCTGCCGCCAGACTACTACGACATCACGGTCATTGACGCTACCGCCATGACCTTGCATGAGGGCATTGCCCTCTACAGCAGCACTGAAGAACAGCTGACCGACAACAGCACGATTGAACAGTTCCAGGGCGAAATCCGCAAAAGCCTCGGCCTGCGAGACGACCGCATCGGCGGCTGGGAAGGATTTTTCGACACCAAGCAGATCGAACGCATCCAAGTGGCGTCCGGCCGCGCCGGAGTGCTGATGCAACAGATGCGCCTGGGGACAGCGCTGGCGGAAAGCGGCGCCGTGCTGAAAGGCTGCATCCACAGCATTGACGTCATCTGGGTCGAACGCGCTATTGACGCCACAGCCGACTGGCAAGTGATCAACCGCCAGCAACTCTATCGCGATGAAATCCCAGCCCGAACCTTCTTCAAACACATCCAGATGCCGGAACTTTCCGGCATTCGCGTCGGCACCAGGGAAAAGGTAATGCCGGTCATCAAACTGCCTTGACTGCCGCCCGTACCCAACCAGGAGTTTTATATCATGGCGACGACCCATCCCAAAATCGACTATGACGGCTTTGACCATTCCAAGGATGCCCTGATGACCAAGGAGGTCACCTGCACGTCGACAGCCGATGGCAGCCAGCAAACTTTTCGCGTCTTCCTGGCGCCCGGCTCAGCGCCCAGGCCGCTGCTGGTCATGCTGCACACCTGGAGCGCCGATTACCACCAACGCGTCTCCATCGAAGTCGAATCCTGGTGCGTCCAAAAAAACTGGCATTTTGTCGTGCCGAATTTCCGCGGCCCCTCCTGGAATCCCGACTCGTGCGCTTCTGACCTGGCCATCCAGGATATCCTCGACGCTATCGCCTACGTGCGCCAGCAGGCGGCCATCCTTCCCGGCCAGGTGTTTCTGATGGGGCTTTCCGGCGGCGGGCATTTTTCGCTCGTTTTAGCGGCTCGCCATCCCGAACTGTGGGCCGGCGTCACCTCCTGGGTGCCCATTTATGATTTGACTCAATGGCACGCGGAAAGCGAAGCACGCCGCAATAACTACAGCCGCCACATCGAAATGGCCTGCGGCGGCCGGCCCGGCAGTTCTGCTGCCGTCGATACGCAATTGCGCTATCGCTCGCCATCAAACTGGCTGCGGCCCGGCTTGGATTGCATTCTTGACATCAACGCCGGAATCTACGATGGCCATACCGGCTCCGTGCCGGTGTCTCACAGCCTCCAAGCCTTCAATGCAGCGGCTCTTTCCCCGGCCGACCACATCGCAGCTGAGGACATCGCTGTCATGACCCAGGAAAAACGCATTCCGAGCCACTTGCAGGGCACCTGGCCGGACCCCGCCTATGCCGAGCACCCAATCCTCTTCCGCCGCACCTCCGGCAAAGTCAGGGTGACCCTGTTCGATGGCGGACACCAGGGTCTGCCCAAACCCATCATCGCGTTTCTCGAACAACATTCCCGCTGACTTCTCTTCCAGCCCGACGACTGCCGCTTGCAGGCAACGGCTTGCGCCACCATCCCAGGCTGGAAACGAAATAACCCCCTCTCATGCCGATTTTTCTGTCCAATGTCTTTCTTCTGTTTGGCCTGGTGGCGCTGGTGCCGATCTTCCTGCACTTGCTGCATCGCCGCCGCCCCCAGCCCATTCAGTTCGCCGCCGTCCGTTTTTTGAAGGAAGCCATCTCCAAGTCGCGCCGGTCGCGCCGCATCACGCAATGCCTCACCCTGCTGATGCGTGTTCTCATCATCCTCCTGCTGGCTGCTGCCTTTGCCCAACCGCAAATCCGCTTCCACCACCTCGTCCCTGGCGGACACCGCGTCGTCCTAATCGTCCTGGACGCCAGCGCCAGCATGCAAGCCCAGGAAGGTGACAAGTCCCTCTTTGAATTGTCACGCGGATGGGCCGAATCCCTGCTGACCGGACTGACCGAAGGCGACCGGGTCGCCATCATCGCTCCCGGATGCCCTGACTACCGCATCGTCTTCCCGCCCGTCTCCGACCACAAGGCAATCCTCGCTGCCCTGCAAGACCTCCAGCCCGGCTTTGGCGCGGCAACGCTGCCGGAAACTATCCGTGACCTGCTGGAAAAAGCCGACGGCGGACTGCACGGCGCTGAAATCCACATCTTCAGCGATTTTCAAAAATCCTCCTGGAACAAAACCGCCCTGGACGCACTGAAGCCCACCCTTGAGCAGCTCAACGCAGCAGTCTTCCTCAACCGCGCCGGAATCCTCAGCACCGGCGACACCGGCATCGCAGAAGCCATGTTCCACCCGCCAGCAATCATCGGCAACAGCGCCTTCCAGGCAACGGCCACGCTGACCACCAACGACCACTTCGTCGGCGCCAACATCGTCCGGCTCGCCACTGACACCGGCGAACTCAACCACATCGCCCTGGAAATGCTGCCTGGCGAATCACAGACAACTGGCCTCTCCGGAATCGCCCCCGGCGAAGCCCCCCAAGTGGTCGGCAGCCTGCGTCTGGAAAACGACGCCTATGAACTCAACAACGATTTCTTCTTCAGCTTGCCGCGCCTGGCCGGCATCCCGGCTTTATTAGTCAATGGCACCGGCGACCGCGATACGTTTTTCCTGCGTCGAGCCCTGCAACCCGGCGGCCAGGCCGCTGCTATGATGGTGCCGACGACTGTCGGCTGGCCGGAATTCCTGGCCGGAGACATCAGCGGCAACGCCGTCGTCATGATCGCTAATCCGCCTGCTCTCGACGACACCGCCGTCGCCAAGCTTCGCCACTATCTCGCCAATGGCGGGGCGGTAGTGCTTTTCCCCGGCGAAAATGACGGCATCCAGGCGCCGGCCCTGCGTCAATTTCCAGGCTGGGAAAATCTGACTATTACTCCCAAAGACAATCCGGAGCTGACCCGCATGGACGTCAGCCTGCTGGATACGCACGAGCCGCTCACGCAACGCCTCGCCGCCATGCTTCCGCCCCCGTGGAGTTTCCCAGTCCGGCGCTATCTGCACTGCGAAGTTCCCGACCAGTCTGGAGCGCTCCTGTATTTCCAGCAGAACCGCAGCTTGTTTACGTTGCGCAGCCGCGTTGACGCCGGTTCGCTCTGGCTCATCGCGGTCAGCGCTAACCGCGACTGGTCAGACTGGCCCCTGACGCCATTCTTCCTCGTCTTTGTCCAGGAATTGGCCAAGGAGGTCGCTGGCATGCGTTTACGCAGCCTGTCAACCGTTGTCAACACCCCCCTGCCCTTGGCTTGGCCAGGTTCAGCCGTGCGCATCGACCTGACCATCACTGACCCCCGCGGCCATGAACGACGCCAGACCTTGACGCGTGACAATCCGGCCGCGCCCATTCTGCTCGACGGCTTGACCATGCCCGGCATTCATACCTTGAGCAGCGGCTCAGAAACCTGCCGCATTGCGGTCAATATCCCGGCAGCCGAGCGTGATTTGGCCGTTATGAGCTCGGCTGAACTGCTCAGCTCCCTGAAGCCGCTGCCTGCTGCCTATTCCAGCGACCACGGCCAGCTGCGACGCCATATCGATGAACTGCGCCAGGGCAGCCCACTCTGGCCGCTGCTGCTGATCCTGGCCTTCGCCCTGAGCATGCTGGAAGTGCTCTTCGCTAATTCACGCAGCCGCGCTGTGACGCAGCCGCGCCTGGTCGGACAATTGCTCAAGCGAGGAGGAGGCGTGGCATGATTCCATCGGCTGTCATCCTGCTTGAACCAATTCTGCCCTGGTGGCTGGTGACCGGCTGCGGCATCGTCTTCGCTTGGCTGGCCTGGCGCACCTATAGCGCCTGCGCCCTGAAGCCCCGGGAGCGCCTGCTGCTCTGGAGCCTCCGCATGGCCGCCTTCCTGCTCATCGTCTGGATCATGACCCTGGCCGCCTCAAGAACCGTCCGAACCGAGACCGAACCGGCTGTCGTCGCCGTCCTGGCTGACCTCTCCGCCAGTATGGAAGACAATCCCCTGGAAGCCAGGCAGACACGCGCCCAGCGCGCAGTTGACTTCATCGACTCCCCGGCTTTCCGCCAGGCTACTAAAGACTGCCGAATTCTCTATTTCGGCATGGGCGCTGAACTGGAGGAAAACGTCACCCCCGAAAACATGGCCTTCACCGCCCCAAAATCCCTGTTGACGCCGGCTCTGATGAAAACGGCTTCGCGCCTGCGAGCCGAAAATCTCGCCGCCGTGATCGTGCTGAGCGACGGCCTGGACCAATCCGGCCAAAGCCTGGACAGCCTTGCCATGCCTGCACCGGCCTTGATTCCGGAACTGGAAGACCCCGGCGCGCCGGACCGCCAGGCTGCCCAGGACTTTGCTGTCGCTGATCTGGCCTACCCGAAACGCGTCATCGTCGGCTGGAAAACCACGATTTCCGCCTCCATCCAACGCCGTTCCGGCAGCGCCGCCCAGACCTTCCCGGTTCAACTCCGCCAAGGCGGCAAGGTGCTCAGCACCGAATCAGCAGCCTTCGCAGAAGGAGAATCCTTTCAGAAAATCTCATTCAGCCTGGAACCCACGGATATCGGCAGCCAACTCTATGAAATCCTCATCAGTCCTGAACTCGATAGTGACAACACCAACAATCGCCGCGAGTTGATCATCGAAGTGACTGACGCCAAGCAACGCGTCCTCTACCTGGAAGGATCGCCGCGCTGGGAATTCAAATTCCTCAAGCGCAGCCTGCTGGCGGAAAAGAACTTGCAGCTCAACGCCTTTGTCCGAGCCGGCGATGGCGCCTTCATCAATTTTGACGAACAGGCCGGCAGCGGCCTGAGCGGCACCCTGCCAACGCTGAACACCGAGACTTTACGTCAATTCAAAGCCATCATCCTCGGCGAACTTCCAGGCAGCGCCTTCAGCCAGGAGGACGCCACGGCAATCCGGCAATTCGTGGAAAAAGGCGGAGGTCTGCTGCTCCTGGGCGCCAAAATTGCCTATGGCGCCGAAGGACTGGCCAGCAACGAACCCTTGCGCCAGTTGTTCCCGGTACAGTCTGAGCCGGGCGCGACCATGCGCGAAGGTCGCTTCAGCGTTGATTTCACGCCAGCCGGGCGCAGCCTGCCTGTGTTCACCGCCCTGGCCGAGGAAATCCGCCTGCCGCCCCTGCTGAGCATCTGGGGGCCAGTCAAGCCCGGCGACTTTGCAACCACTTATCTGTCCGCGACCGACGGCAGTCCAATCCTGGTCGGCCGCCGCTATGGCCAAGGCCGCGTAGCCATCATCCTGAGCGAATCGCTATGGCGCTGGCAAATGGGCAGCAGCGCGGATGAAACCGGCAAAGGCTTCTACGGCAGGTTCATAACCCAGCTGCTGCACTGGCTCAGTCCAAGCCAGGAGGAAGGCGACAGCGAGGAACTCCTGCACGTACTGCTCGCGGCTGCGGAAGTCGACCTGCGCGAACAAGTCGCCATCGGCGCCATCGGCGGCAAAGTCACTGCCGGCAGCGGTCTGACCTGCCGCTTGCAAGCGCCCTCAGGCAAAAATTATACTCTGCCCATGGTGCCGACTCGGCTGGAAGCGGACGTCGGCCTGAACCGACCCCAAGATGGATTCCGCTGTGACTTTATACCCGATGAAACCGGCTCATATCAGATAGAAGTGATCACACCTGACGGTGCCCAGCATGCTACGACCGTCCTGCTCGTCCGCTTTCCTGAGCATGAACGCACCGGCCAGACCATTAACCGGCCATTTCTGCGCCAGCTGGCGGAAGTCACCGGCGGCCAGTACGCCTCGTGGCGAGAGCGCGACGACCTTCTCAAAGCCATACAGCCGGAACCGCGCAAATTGGAAACTGTCAGCGAAAAACCGCTCTGGAACCACTGGCTCGGCCTGGTCGTCCTGATGACGCTCTTTTGCCTGGAATGGTGGCTGCGAAGACGCTGGGACCTGGTCTGAGATACATCGTCACAGCAAGCAGTCCAAAATCATAGGATGGGATACCCGTTCACAACCTAACTTATTAACCACGAAAGGCTTAGGGTGGACTACCCGTCCACAACCTATTTTTAACCGCCAAGGACGCCAAGGATGGTACTAAGATTTTTCAGGGCATGCCATGTAGCGGCAAAAACGCTAAAAGTATCAAATCTTGGTAGCCGCCGTCCACTACGTCCACACCGTCCTTAGGGTGGACTACCCGTCCACAACCTATTTTTAACCACGGATGGACACAGATGAACACTGATTTTTTTATAGGGTTGTTTTTGTAACCACTGAACACGCGGAATACACGGAAATTTTGTTTAATGTGTAAAGTTTTGCCATGAGCGCTTGTCGTACAGGCTCCACGCAGACGTATGTCGACCTGGCGGCCGGAAGGCCGCCCTAGCCTCGGAGAGGCGCAACCATGAGTAACCCCAGGTGAAGCGAAGCGGAACCTGGGGTGGAGTCCCCCCAAGCTTGAGCCTCGGAGAGGCGACACATAAACGCCATTTTGAGAAAAAGCCTTTTTGGATGGGGTCTACATACGGCAAACTAAAGTTTGAACCACATACGGCAGTAGCCGTCCAATACGTCCATACCCCCTTGCGCCGTAGGCGCTTAACCATGCTTAACCCCAGGCTTGTATGTTGAAATAAAGCCGCAGCTCCGCTCCGCGAGAATGGGTATCCAAACTCGTCGGAGCGGAGCGGGGCTGCGGCGCATTTCTTTTTTCGCTTCCTTTTTTCTTTATGGTATCCAGTGGCCCCAGTAGGTAATAATTTATTATTTGACTAAACCGGCCACTTGATATACGGTAAAATGATTTTCCAGGGTAGCTCCCTGGAAAATCACAGGGGAAACAGCGCGTGCCCAGGCCGACCTCTAGTTCGTGCTGAAGA
>JAAZKI010000426.1 GCA_012799905.1 Lentisphaerota bacterium
ATGTTGAATGTTGAATGCTGAGGCGCATTTCATAATTCATAATTCATAATTCATAATTCATTAGGGGTGAGGATGCGCTCGAACTACGCACGGCGGTCGCCTGCCCCTGCCCACTCTTCCGTCACAGAATAAAAAAAGCCGTCCATGGTTCCATGGACGGCCGGGGATATTAAAATGGTGGGCGACACAGAACTCGAATCTGTGACCTCTACCGTGTCGGGGTAGCGCTCTAACCAACTGAGCTAGTCGCCCGTTATTTGTTACAAATTACACCATTTTCCGGATAATTCAACCTGTCAACCCATGTTTTTCAGCTGCGGCCATCATTTTTTCCGTTGCTGGGTGATGGGTCAGTCTTCTGTAGTGCCTTTACAAGGCGCCACTTCTGGGACACACCTATCCCCAGGCTAAAGCTTGGGATCAAGCATGGTTAAACGCCTACTGCGCAAGTAGATGTGGCCGTTGTGAACATCGAGGACGGTGGGTGCCGTACGTAGTAGAGTCTTTAGGCTGCCATAATTTTCGCGCTTTTTAGCGTTTCTGCCGCTGCGCGCCATACTCAAAAAATCTTGGCGTCTTGGCGGTTAATCTTTAACTGATCGATTACGTTGCAGCCCTATTTCTTTTTCGGCTTGCTGATTGGCAGTCCGGTCGTTTTTTCCAAATCCTCGTTTTCCATATTCTGGAAGAAGATATCATGCAGGATGCCCAGCATGGCCAAGCGAGCTTCCAAGCTGACCTGGACGTCATCGAAGCTCTCTTTGATGCCCATCCAGAATTCGTCAGCATCGCCGTCCATCATTTCGCGGGTGCTGCTTTCGGCGATTGCCTCAACCAAGTCATGTTCAGTCTTCTTAAGCGTATTCCAGAAGACCGGCAGGGTTTCTTCCAAGGTCAAAGTATTATTTTCGTCAAAGCTCAGCTTGCGCACCAGGCTATTGAAATTCCGTCTTACAGTCGGCGTCATCTTCATGGCGGCGCCAACGCGCGGCCAGTCAATGCGGGACAAAATCAGATCAGCGAATTGCTGACATTCGGCTGCGATGCTGTCAGACTTCTTTTTGCTTTCCAGTGCTTCGGCGCTGCGTTTTTCCGCTTCTGCGGCTTTTTCCACCAGTGCGGTGTTGTTGTTGCATTGGTCTTCATAGCGGCTCTGCCAGGAGGCCAATTCCTTGGTTAGCCGTTCATTGTCTCCCTGCAAGCGCATCACCACCCGGTTCATTTCTTCGCGGATGGCTTCTTCGCGGGCTTCGGCTTCCGAACGGAACTGGGCAGCTGTCTGATTAGCTCGCCGCATTTCCGAAACAGCGGCCTCGTGATTGCTGCGGGACTGGTCAAGGCTAACCTTGTTCTGGCGCAACTGCCTCTTCAAATCCTGGATTTCACTGGCGTCGGCCTGCTGCTTAGCACGCAAGCGCTCGGCTTCAGCATTGAGCTGATCGACTTTTTTCTGCAAGTCATTCTTCTCTGCCTCCACCTCTTTAAACCGATCCATCAATTCAGCGCTGCCCTCGCTGTCATTCAATATCTTGTCAGCCTGTTCATGCGTGAATTTGAGTGGACTGAAGCAGAGCAGGATGCGCCAGGCAGCAAAATCCTTGCGCAGGAAAAACTCATCAAATTTAGCGTCAGTCAGGACATAGTCGTCCTCGCCGAGATTCTCTTCTTTGCGCCAGGCCTTGTAGTCCTCGGAATGAAAATGGTCTTCCAGCTGCTTGTGCAGATGTTCATGGACGGGATACCAGGACGCGAAAATTCCGTTCGTCAGAGCTTCGGTCATATTGGGACGCTCCAACTCACGCAGGATGATTTTCTCGATCCGGTCGCGTTTGTTGGGTTCCAGGCGATGACCGCCGATGGTGCAGACTTTCAGCAGCGGGGCATTAGCCTGAACATACATTTTCAGGCTTGACCACGGCACTTCCCGCAGCATCTGCGTGAACACCGCCGTCTTATCCACGCCCTGGATTATTTCATTATTGCCCAACATCCAGGAGATACTCCTTTTTCAACATGGCTTTTGCTTCTTGAATGAACACCGCGGCAATCTGCCGACGCAAAGACCATTCCAACTTAGGCAAAGCGAGGCTCAAACTGAAAGCCAGCTCTTCGCGGTTTTCTTCCGCAGCTTTGGCCTGGGCTTTCCGACAAAGCAGGACAGCATCCCGCCAACGCAACTCCTGGCAAAGCTCAACCACCCGGCTCATAATGTCGTCCTCAACAGAAATAGCCGGGCTTTTGCTTGCCTTGTTGGCTTTTCGCTTGGCTTTTTTATCAGCCGCAGCCTCGCCTAAAGTGTCATCTTGTTGACTGACTGACTTCTTCGCCATCGCTCGCCACAAATCCCAGGATTACTCGTTAGCAGAATAAAAAATCAGGTCAGGACAAACAAAATCGGATCAGGCAGACGCCTGTTCCGAGACACCATTGACCTGCTTAATATAAAAAATAAAAATGGAGGCGCGGACCGGATTTGAACCGGTGTTGGAGGTTTTGCAGACCTCTGCCTTACCACTTGGCTACCGCGCCATCAAAAATAACACAGAACTAATATAGTGACCGTTCTATCTTTTTCCACTTCTGTAACTGCTTTTTTTTAACGGTCGCGATTTTTTTCAAAAACAAAGTTTATTATGGCAGTGCCAAGAAGCTCTTCCTGGCGTTTTTGGCGCTTTAGTGGACAGTGGACAATGGACTTAAGTGGACATTAATGGACGTTAGTAGACGATGGACTGTGGACTTTAGTGGACTTTGATGGAAGTGGACGTGGACAGAAATGGACTTGAGTGGACGTCAGGCAATGGAGCAAAGACACGTGTCTTCCACGCTCGTTCAGCCTGCCTGCACAGGCGCAGGCAGGCTCTGATGTCTTCTATTTCCGGAAGTCCTCGTTGACCTGCGCTCGGAAGTCGTCATCGCCGAGATAGCGTACAGCGATGACCGCCATGGCGGCGGCGGCCCGCAGTGCATTGTCAAGGGCAAAGTCACTGGCTGAGGCGGCCGCCATTTCCAGCGAATGGCCTGGAATTTCATGATCGGCGACAGCGAAATACGAGTGGATGCCAGGCACGAGCTGCGAGAAATTGCCGAAGTCGGAGGAGCCGCGGCCGGGGCGTGGCGGCAGCACCGGGTTGGCGCCCAGGGCTTGCATGGATTCCACATAGGCGTTATTCATAACCGCATTCGGTTTCCGGCTCTTGTAAGGCCGGTGATACGGCTCCACCTCGGCTGTGCAGCCGGTCATCAATTCAGCGCCGCGGATGATGTCCAAAAACCGCGCCTCCATCTTTTCCGCCCAGTCCTCTTCGGCTGAACGCAGATAGAAACGGGCGCGGGAACGGTCTGGGATGATGTTCGGGCGCACACCGCCCTCCAGGATGACGCCGTGCACACGGGTGAATTCAGGCAATTGCTGGCGCCAGGCGTTGATGGCGGTGAACAGCAACAGCATCGCATCCAGCGCATTCAAGCCCAATTCAGGTGAGCCTGCCGCATGTGAGGCCTTGCCGAGAAAGGTGACATCAAAGCGGCGAACCGCTGTCGAGCCGGTGTCCGGCGTAGTCCGCCAGCTCGGATGCACCATCATCGCTGCATCTATGCCCTCCAGGCAGTTATGTTCGAGCATCACCACCTTGCCGCCGCCCGACTCTTCTGCCGGCGTTCCCAGCAAAGTCAAGCGCCCTTTCAGGCCGTGTTTTTCCCGCAACTTGACTGCCGCATGAAAAGCCGCCAGGGCTGCGGTGCAAATCAGGTTATGGCCGCAGCCGTGCCCGATGCCTTCCAAGGCGTCGTATTCGGACGCGATGGCAAAGGCCGGGTGGCCGCTGCCGACATCAACTCGGAAGGCCGTTTCCACGCCGGCGGTCGGCGCTTCCGGGTCAAAACCCAGCGAGCGCAGCTCATCCACTTGGCGCTGACAGGCGTATCGCTCTTCGTATGCCAATTCAGGATGCTCCCAAACGTCCTTGCACAACGCTTGCCACCGGCCTCGCTCCGCCTTAATCAAACTCATGGCTTCATTCAACAACGCCTGCCAATTCATGGCCATGTCTTTCTCCTTCAATTACGACGTGTTTTGCCGCAGAGCCTGGCCGTGAGCCGGCTCTGCCGCTGCCTCAGAACAGGGACTTATTTCGAAAACGCAATTTCATAATCCGGCGGCGACGCACGGCCAGCACCTCGATATCAAAATCGCCATAGGTGAAATGCTCATTAACCCGGGGAATGCGACCGGCAATTTTGAGCACCAGCCCAGCCGCTGTTTCAAAGCCCTGGTTGTCGATTGTCATGCCCATATATTCCTCGAGTTCACGCACATCGGCCTTGCCATCACATTCAAAGACGCCCTCAGCGATGGGCTTCACCATGGCTGATTGCCGGTTGCGGGCATCATGGATGCCGCCGACAATCTGCGCCACCAGGTCTTCCACAGTGATGATCCCAACCACGCCGCCGTGCTCGTCAACAACCACTGCCATCGGCATGTGCTGGTAGCGCAATTCATCCAAAAGCGCGCTCACAGACTTCGATTCCGGCACAAACAGCACCTTCGTGTTGACAAATTGAGCAATGCCCTGGGAAGCCAGCTTCTCCGGGTTCTGGTCTTCACTCGGAAGCTGCTGATACAAGCATTGACGCAAGCTGACGATGCCGATGACTTCGTCAACGCGCCCGTCATACACAGGGAAGCGGGAAAAGCCGGTCTGCGCTGCCAGGGCTTCGACGTCAGCCACTGACGCGGTCAGCGGCACGGATTGCACGTCCACCAGCGGCACCATCACCGTCTCAATCGGCTTAGTGTCCAGCTCCAGGACCGTCTGCAGCATATTGCCGGCATCCTCGCGCACCAGCCCCTGCTCCGTGGCGACTTCCGCCAGAATCTTCAAATCTTCGCGAGTCACCTGGCCGCGCTCCTGCTGTTCCTGCGATTTGCAAATGACCCGCGCGACAATCCCGGAAATCCTATCCAGCACGCTCACCGGCAGCCACAGCGCCCGCCTCGCCCACTCAAGCGCCCGAGCCAGAACCAAGGTCAACGTGTCGGCATGGTTACGACCAATGGCCTTGGGTACCATTTCCGTGAACAGCAGCAGCGTCGGCGTCACCAGCAACGACGTCAGGAGGTCTTCATAGCCAGACCCACTGGGCTTAAAGAACGACAAAAATGCCTGAAACGCATCGGTTTGGACGATTGCGACCACGACGGTGGAGCGCACCAAGGTCGTGATCGTGACATGGAGCAAATTCGTGCCCAGCAGAACCGTGCCGAAAAATTCGCCTGCGTTGTCAAGCAGCTTTGCTGCCAGTCGCGCGCGGCGGTCACCGCGGGCGGCCAGGTTCCTGAGCATGGTGCGGTTCACCGAGGTGAAAGCCGCCTCAATGCAGCAGAACAGCGACGCCAAGGCGTAGAGCACGGCCAGCAGCAGCAAGGTTGGCAGGAGGGCTCTCATGCGTCCACCTCCTGTTCTGCGAGGTCATCCTCTGGTTGTGCTTGGGGTATGATGCCGACAGTGCCGACTCGGCGCCCGGCCATCCGGTTGACCCGCACCAGGAATCCTGGCAGTTCGAGGCTGTCGCCGGTGCGCGGCAGCCGTCCAAGGCGCTCCATGACCAGGCCGCCGATCGTATCGGCATTGCCCTCGGGATTGGCGAAGGCCGTCCCGAATTCGCGCTGCAAGGTACGCAAATGCGCCCTGCCATCCGCGATATAGACGCCGTTGCGCACGGTCAGCCGATCCTCGTCGTCCTCGTCCCCGGAGAAGCGGCCAACGACTTCTTCCAGGATGTCGTTCAGAGTCACGATGCCGGAAGTGCCGCCGTGTTCGCCAATCACCACTGCAAAACGCTCGGTGCGCTTGCGCATATCGCTCAACAGCCGGTCAAGGTCCGCTGTCTCCGGAACATTATATACTGTATAAAGCGGCGTGCCGGCCTTGCCGGCGTTGAGATCATCGCGGAAATCAGCCAATTTCTGGTCAAGTTCCGGCCGTCCTCGCCACTTTGGATAATCAATGACCGACAGCAAGGCCCAGATATCGTCAAGGTCATCATGATAGACTGGCATGCGGGAATGTCGACTGCGCTTGGCAATGGTGAAGGCTTCGCGCAAAGTCAACTCGTCCGAAAGTCCGGCCACCTGGGTGCGCGGCACCATGATCTCCTTAATGTCAATGTCGCTCAAGCCGAGAATGCGGACGAGCAGCTCGCGCTCGCGTTCATTCGTGGCCCCGACCTCCTGGCCGGCCTCCATGGTTGCGAGCAATTCCTCGTTGGTCAGCACTGACCAGCTGCCCTCAGTAGTCTGTCCCAGCAGACGCAGGCAGAACTCGGTTGACACATGCAGAAGCCAGACCAAGGGAGCAATCAGAAAACTCAGCCATTGCAGCGGCAAAGCCACGATGCGCACGAGCCGCGGCCCCAGGGCATAGGCCACGACTTTCGGAGTCTGTTCGCCGAAAACAATCAACAGCGGCGTCACCAGCAGCACGTTGAGAACGGAGCGGGTAATGTCCGCCCAGCGCTGCACTGCATCCATGGTGGCGTCGCCATCGCAAAACCGAGCCAGGTGCAAAAACCAGCCGTCCCCGCCATCGCCTATCAGCAGACGTGTGATCAAATTCGCACAAATGCTCGCCAGCAGGACGTTGACGAACAAGTTGCCGATCAGTACCGTCGCCAAAAAGTGCTGCGGCCGTCGCAGCAGCTGGCAGGCCGCCTGTTCAGCGCGGGTGCCGGTGCTCATGCGCTTAACTTCAGTCCGCGATAAAGACAGCAACGCCGTCTCTGACGCGGAGAAGAAGGCAGAAAATGCAAGCAGGATGCCTGCTCCCAGCAACAATTGCATGGTCGTTGCGTCCATATTCACCCTCTCCCCCGGGGCTGGCCCGCATGACCCATGCAAAATGCTATCCCGATATCACATCGCCCTCCGCTGTCGCTACTCGCAGGAGGTTCATCGGGATTATTTGCTTCAGTCAACATAATTCTCCGTCTAAAAACCGCGACCGCCTGATTGGGTGCGGCCGCCCAAGGCTTGTCGTGACAAACACATGCCGCAACATCGCTTTTAGCCTTAAGATAACAGCAGAAACCTCAATTGCAATCAGAATCACCCCCTGCTGTCATTGTTTAGGGGCGAGGGGCGAGGGGCGAGGGGCGAGAAACTGTTGTTTATCCGCAGATTACGCTGATGACGCAGATTTTTTTTGGGGCGGAGATGTTATTGTACGGGGAAACCAGCCATACAGCGGCAGAAACGCTAAAAGCGCAAAACATACGGCAAGCCAAAACTTAAACCACACATGATGCCGCAGTCAACGTCCACCATGTCCACAACATCCACATCCTTTTGCGCCGTAGGCGCTTAACTATGCTTAACCCCAGGCTTTAGCCTGGGGGAAGGCATACCCTAAAACTGGTGCCCTG
>JAAZKI010000367.1 GCA_012799905.1 Lentisphaerota bacterium
CAGCCTAAAATTTATGTGTCACCCTTACAGGGCTCCAAATCTATGCCATCTCACCCAGGGCTGCGCCGGGCCTGGCGGCCCGGCTTACCCTGGGCTTCTATGTGTCGCCCTCCGGGCTTTTGCCGCTCTGCGGCTGTGAATGTTATGGACACTGATTATCGTGTGTTAGCCTGGCGGCCCAAAGGGCTAGCAACATAAAAGCCCAGGGTGAGCGTAGCGAAGCCCTGGGTGAGGCGTATAATAATTTTGAGCCCCGCCAGGGGTGACACATAAACGCCGTTTTGATGAAAATCCTTTTTGGATGGGGTCTATGTACCGCTTGTCCATTACTGTCCACTTCCGTCCACGTCCACGTCCACTGCCACTAACGTCCACTTCTGTCCACAGTCCATTGTCTACTGACGTCCATTAAAGTCCATTGTCCACTGTCCACTAAAGCGCCTTTCCAGGTTCACCGCACTTTTCCGCCCCAGATGCCAAACGTCGCATTTTACACCTTAGGCTGCCGTCTGAACCAGGCTGAAACCGGCTTGGCAGCGGCTGATTTGGCCAGTCATGGCTACACGCTCACGCCTTGGGGCAAACCGGCTGACCTGCTCATCATCAACAGCTGCGCCGTCACTGCCGTCGCCGCTCAGAAAACTCGTCAGGCCGTGCGCTCTGCTCGGCGCCGCTGGCCAGAGGCCTACCTCGTCGTCATCGGCTGCGGTGTGACCGTTGACAGCGATGTCTGGAAGAACATGGAAGACGGCCCCGACTTGATCGTGCCGAATCCGCCGCCTGCGCCGCTCAGCGCACTGCTGCCAGCAGTTCTCCAGCCTGGCCAAGGGCTTGCCTGCATCAACCCCGGCGAGCCGCAGGACGGATTCACCATTCCCGGCGCCGGCCTCTTCGGCGAAAGAACCCGCGCTAACCTGAAAATCCAGGATGGCTGCAATTTTTTCTGTTCGTACTGCATTGTCCCCTATACACGCGGCCGCGCCCGCTCCCGCGACGCCGATGACGTGCTGCGCGAGGCTCAAGCCCTGCTCGACAATGGCTACCACGAACTGGTCCTCTGTGGCGTCAATCTCACCACCTATCACAACCAAGGCCTTGATTTGGCCGACCTCCTGCGCCGACTCCTGAGCCTGAAAGGCGATTTCCGCATTCGCCTCGGCTCAGCCGAGCCAGGGCCGGTCCTGGAACGCGTTATCGACGTCATGGCCGAAGACCAACGAGTCTGCCGTTTCCTGCACCTTCCACTGCAATATGGCGAAGATAGTATACTACACTCCATGAAACGCCATTATCGCACGGCTGACTATCGCCGCCTGGCCGAGATGGCCTTGATGCGAATTGACGGGCTGTGCCTGGGCGCTGATGTAATCGTCGGTTTTCCTGGTGAAACTGACGCGTCCTTTGCCAGCTGCCATGATTTTCTGGACAGCCTGCCCTTCGGGCTGCTGCATGTTTTCAGTTATTCGCCGCGACCGGGGACGGTGGCGGCGAAACTTCCGGGCCGACCGCCGAACCGAGTGGTCAAACACCGCTCCGAAACGCTGTTAGCCGTGGCTGCTGCCAAGGCCGAGGCCTTTGCAGCCAGTCAAATCGGCCAGACGGTCACCGTCCTGCTGGAGGCTGCTGACTCGGGCTGGTCTGACAACTATTTGCAGGTGCGCCTCGAACCGCCGGCCGGGCTGTCGGCCAACACCTTAGTCGAGGTCGCGATCACCGCCGCTGCCGGCAACCGTGAAGTCCGGGGACAAGTCGTTTCCCTGCCGGCATCTAACCAAACGCCTTCATGCGGAGGAAAGCCATGCCATTGAATGAAAAGAGCTACCTTGACCTGATGACGCCCTGGCTCAACGTCATGCCGCAGTTCATTCGTCGTTCCCAGTACAATCCTCGTCTGCGCTACTATGGCACTGGCGAATCCCTGCACTGGCCAACCCAGAGCAATATGAACGTGTTCGCTGCCCTGGCCATCCTGGGCACGTCGCCGGAACTGCCGGAAGCCGAGCTGCCAATTTCCCGGCAAGAGATCATCGACACGGCTCTTGACTTGCTGCGCTACGCCTTGGCCACCCACGCCACCGGCACGGAAAAGGCCAGCGACGGCAAGCAATGGGGTCATCATTGGATCAGCGTCCTCGGCGTTGAACGCATGGCTCACGGCGTAGACGCCATCCGCGACTATCTCACTGACGAAGACGAAGACGCACTCCGACGCATGATGATTTCCGAAAGCGACTGGCGCCTTGACCAGTACGAAGTCGTCGCCGGCATGGTCGGCGCAGAAGGCAAAAACAGGCCCGAAGCAAATATCTGGAATGGCGGCGTCCTGCTCCGCACCGCTCTTGAATACCCGGACGCGCCCCGCGCCCAGGAATACCTTGACAAGGCCACCCAATTACTGCTGAACGGACTGTCCTATCCAATGGACGCGGCCTGCGAAACCATGTTCAACGGCAAACCAATGCGGCAATGGCATGTAGGCTTCAACTTCACTCCCAACTGGTCGCTCGACCATCACGGCTACCTCAATGTCGGCTACATGGTCATCTGCCTGTCCAACCTGGCTATGCTGCATTTCTTCTACAAACAGCGCGGCCTCACTCCGCCGCCGGAATTGTACTGGCATGTGCGCGAAGTCTGGAACCTAGTCAAGACCTGCACCTTTGCCGATGGACGCCTGCTCCGCATCGGTGGCGACACGCGAGCACGCTACACCTACTGCCAAGACTACGCTATCCCCAGCTGGATGCTCGCAGAAGACTTCCTGGGCGACGACGACGCAGCCTCCTTCGAAGCCGGCTGGCTGAAGATCGTCAAGCAGGAAATGGACTTCACCGGCGATGGCGGATACTATGGCGGACGCCTGGCCAATATCCGCGACACCAACTACTTCTATTTTGCCCGCCTGGAGTCGGACGCCTTCCTGTGCCTGTCCTACGGCGCTTACTGGCGACGGCTGTTTGACCTTCCCCAGCCAAAAGCCGACACGCCGAAAAATCCACCGGCCGCCTGGCAGGACGAATTTCACGGGGCGACCCTGGACCGCTCTGGAAACGCTGTGCGCTCATTTGTCTGGCATGGCGGTCAGGGGCCTACTGGCGTCATCGCCCCGGCCGAAGACAGCTCCCTGGCGGAATGGCAGGACAATCTGCACGGCGAACTGCTGTCGACCCAGACGCCTATGCTGTCCCAAGGCGCCAGCCATTGGCACGAGATGTTCCCGGGCGGCTTCCTTAACGCCGGTGTTTCGGTCTGGCGCGACCTCGCGCCGGTCGGCGAAGGCGAAATGCCCTATGATTATGCCAAGCACCATATCGCTGTCGCCGCACTGCCTGATGCCAGCACCATGCTCGTGTTGGAATACGCTGAAACGACCTTTGAGGTGACCCTGAAAGCCATCAAAGGCTATGGCATCAAAATCCCAAACGACGTCTTCAACAACCAAAAGCGCTATTATCAAATGCCGGACGGCCGCGCCTTTGTGACTGAGCCGACGCCTGGCCAGGAAGACATCCGCCGACTCCAGACCGACCGTATCGGCATTGACGGACGCCTGGCCGTGTTTGCACTCTACGGGGCAGAGGACGGCCTAGTTCTGCATCGCCCAGCCGACCGCACCATCGTCATCAGGAAAAACTACGGGCCCTGGCTGAATTCGCTGTATGTCGAGGAAATCTGCGGCAAATTAGCCCTCGGGCATCAACGCGTCCCGCCCGGAACCGTGCTCTTGGACGGCGGCTTTGCCATCGCCCAACGCAAAGACCTCAAAGGCCCGCAAACAGCGGCGATTCCGCAAACAGGCAGGCTCCGTGCCGTAAAATTCACTGCGGACGACAAGACCTACGTGTTCGCCGCTAATTTCGGCGACGTCGCCGCTACCCCAGACCTGCAAGGAATGAACCTGCAAAAAATCGCCGGAGCTGACGTCTTAGCACCAAACAACGCCGCATTGTGGATAGAATGAGGGGCGAGGGGCGAGATGAGCTTGGAATAGATAGAGACGGGGGATTAACGGTGAGGGGCTAGTTTATTCATCAGAGCATTCGTCATTTTATTTATTTCTGTCTGGATATACATAAGATCAGCCCATTGTCCTTGTTCAAGATAATTCAAGCGTACAGCAATGAGCAGCTGCGTTTCAACTTCTGCAAGTGACCCACGGGCAATAGAGAGAAAATTCTTGAATTCAGCGGTCGAAGTGCGTGCATGACCCTCGGCAATGTTGGACGGTAGGGAAACGGCTGCACGGCGAAGCTGACTGGCTAACCCATATTGCTCATCCTTGGGAAAGCTTTTCGTCACCAGATAAATCATTACAGCCAAATCCATCGCCTTCTGCCAGACAATCAAGTCCTTATAGCTTTTCACCTGCATATTCATCTCCTTCATTATAGGAGAGAAAAATGTGAAAAATGGAGGCCCTCTCAGGGTGGGGGACGGATTTTCGAAACACAGCAAAAACAATAACCAAAATCAAAAATTTTTCCAGGCCCTCCAGCGAAGTATCATCTAAAGTCATTGCTTTCATACAAGACGCCAAGGAAAGAGGGAGAGGGGAACTACATACGGTTGCCGCCGTGCACAACGTTTACTATCATATTGGCGTTGACGGCAAGGAGAAAAAAAGTGAAAGATGGGCAGATTCCACCTCTCGCCACAAAATTACTCGCCCCTCGCCCCTCGCCCCTCGCCCCTAATCATTAAAGGACTGCAAGTCAGAGATATACACTTCTTTGACCTGCACCATATTGGCGTTAATGCCCCGGATGGCGAAATGGCACACGGCCATCGGCTTGTCAAGATGCGTCACAGCAACTAATTCGCCATCAATGTACAAGATAATTTTCCGGCGAGAGAATTTGAAGGTGCATTCCAGCCAGTCGATCGGTCTTTTATCCTTCAATTCGCCGATGGCAGCGACTTTCCGGTCGGCGTAAAAGGAATACGAGCATTTCAGGTCTGCGTCCCGTCGCCAGACAAACATGCCATATTGGTCGATGCCGTATTTGATTTGGCAAAGGACGCTTCCCGGCGCCGGGTGTCTAATTTTAAACTGGAGGTTTTGGCCGGGATGGATGGTCTGGATCATATTCAGCCAGCCGCGAGGTTTTTTCCCGGTCAAAATCCAGGCGTGTTCATGCTGGTCTCTGCTGGCTGTCCAGTCTTCGGTTCCCTGCCAAAAGCCCATGGACGCCGCCAGAGACACGCGAACTGACTGATAGTACTTCGCATGGACGTACTTCACGCCCCAAAAGACGCCTAACAGCAGCGCCAGCAACAGCAATGCAGCGGCGCCGCCCTTGATGAAATCGAGACGGCGAGCCGCTTTCCAGGCATTGTAATACAGCTGTCGGTGGTACTTATCGTGCAGATGCTCCAGTTCCGTCAGCAAGTCATGGTAGTTGCCATAGCGTTTTTCCGGGGCAGCGCAGCCCATGCGGCGGAGAATGGCAGCGAGCTCCGGGCTGATTTTCGCCCCCATTGAGGACGGGTCCGGAATGTCATGGTTCAATTTATGCGTCAACAGTTGGTCGCGATCCGTAATCGGAAACGGCACCGAATTGGTCAGCATGTAGAAGGCCGTGCCTGCTAAAGCATAGATGTCAGCCCGAAAATCGACCTTTTCAGGATGGAACACCTGCTCCGGCGCAATGTACGCCGGACTGCCGAGGACGCCACTTGTTGACGACGTCACCGGCGTCGGACTTGACACTGCGTCGTTCGGCTTGGAAATGCCGAAATCACAGATGGTCACCCGGGTATTTTTGTCTGAAAACAGCTCTGAGGCTTCCCGCAACGGTTCGTCGGAATCGCGGTAGATGAGGAGGTTGTCCGGCTTCAGGTCAAGATGAGTATAGCCTTTATCGAAGACGTAGGCCAGGCCTTTGACGACGTCCAGGAGGATGCGCACGACCAGCGGCTCTGGCAGCGGCCCAAAGCGCAGCAGCAGGCTCTTGACACTGAGCTGGCCCGGGATGTACTCCATAATCAAGTAGACCACGCCATCTTGGGTGACGATGTCATGGCAGCCTACTACGTTAGGATGATTCAGCGCCGCCAGCGTGAGCGCCTCACTCCTGAGCCGGTTGATGAAAACCGGATTAGCGGCAAACTCTTCATGGAGAATCTTGACCGCCACCAGCCGATTCAAACGGCATTGCCGAGCCAAAAAGACCGTACCCATGCCGCCAGAACCAAGCAGGGAAATCAATTCACAGCCCGGAGGAGGAGGAATCTTGTGATCAGCTTTTAACGGCTTGCCCGGAATGGCTTTGCTGGCGCCTAAAGACGGTATGACGACCGTCGCATCGTCGACGTCAGACTTGCTCTCCAGGTTGATGATGACATGAGTCGTTTCCAAGCCTACATCCAGGGTTGAGAACCTGACCAGACAACGACGCAACGACGGCCTCCAGAAAAATCACTGCTTGAATTAACCGGAAAACCGCTTCCCATTACGTCGAAAATTTTGCATTATTCTATAAATTTTAGCAAAACCCAAACGATAATTCAATGCCGTCGCTGGAAAACATTATAGGGTTGAAGGCGTCGGAGGCTGTGGCTTAGTCATATCCCGTGCGCCTTTTTCAGGAGCGCCAGGCTTCTTTCAAGGCTTTGAAGTTTATGATAAAGGACATGCCGATCATAATCAAGACAGTGCCGCTAATCGTCCACACATTCATCTGTTCACCGAGGATAATCCAGGCGAAAATGCACGCGAGGACAGGTTTCAAGAAAAAGGACATGGACGCTCCGAAGGCGGTGGTTCTGGCGATGCCGATATAAAACAGATAATACGCAAGGGTGGTGCAGATGAAGACCATGTAGAACATCTCCGGAATCACTGCCCCGAGTTCGGCGCAGGTGTCTTCGGCTCTTCGCCACCAGGCCAGGGGCAGGGTCAGCAGGCCGCCAATCAGCGAGGAAGCACCCATGAACAGCATCGGGCCATATTTGGCTCCATAGCGCCGGGCATAGCAGACGCTGAAACTGAAGCAAAGCGCTGCCAAGGACATAACCAGGAGAGCACAGATGGCGTCACGCGTCGGTGCGCCAGACTCAAGAATGAACAGGGATACGCCCAGGATGCCGAAAATCACGGCGCACCATTTGCGCCAGCTCCAAGATTCATTGTTCATAAAACGTGCCAAAACAGCGGTGAAAACGCCGTTGGCGCTGAACACCACTGCCGAGGAGGACGCGTTGGTGAACATCTCAATAGCGGCATGAAATAAGCTGATGGAAATCGCGATGCCAACCGCACCATTGATCAAAAAATGCTTCAGGTCAGTCCATCCGATGCGATTGCCACGCCGAAAATACCCGGGCAAAGACAGACAGGTCAAAACAATGCCAGTCAGGAAAAAACGCAGGAAGACCATGGTAAAGGGCTCAATGATGGCCTTGGCATTGATCTTTTTGCCAACGATTTCCACGGTGCTGAACAAGATGATGCTGACCAGCAGAGCGAGCCAGCCGAAAAGGGTAGATTTATTCTTCTTCATGTTTTTCCTGGGGTGATGATATGGTTCCGGCAGAGACATTGTAAAGACGTTCCGGCTGCCCTAATTCAGGCGGTATGGCGGTGCAGGCCAGCAGGACTTGCGAACCGCGCGTCAATTCAGCAAAGAATTGCCGGCGATGAAAAGCGTCAAGTTCACCAAAGACATCGTCAACGATCAGGGTGACATCGTCATCGCCGCGGCGCCGCCGGATAATGTCCAGGCAGGCGAAGCGCAAAGCGAGCGATGCAATGCGGCATTCCCCCTGGGAGCCGTAGCGGTTCAGGAGGTTACCGTCAAGAATGCAGCTCAAGTCAGCCCGATGCGGTCCGATGGCGGTGTTGCCATTGCGGCAATCGCGTTCGAACGACTTTTCCAGCCCTTGGCGGTAGGCCGCCTCAATCTGGTCAGGATCGTCGTCACTGCATTGCAGAAGGTTGCTGAGCCGGGAGAGATAACGCACTTCCAGGCGCCGATCCTTTGCCAGCAGGGAGACTGACTTTTCCTCCAGCGACTGGTTAATATCGCGGGCGAATTCCTTGCGCGCCAGTTCAACGGCAATGCCTTCCCGAATCATCTGACAATCATACGCAGTGATCATGGCCCGTGGGTACTTATCCAAATTACGCAACATTGCATTGCGGCTTTTGAGTGCGTTGTTGTAAGCTTGCAGATGGCGCAGAAAACCCGTCGAGAACTGGCTGATGGCGATGTCCATGAAGCGCCGGCGCAGTTGCGCCGCGCCCTGGACGAGTTCCAAATCCTGGGGGATGAAAGTGACGCAGACAAATTGGTTGATGAAATCACTGGCCCGGTAAACAGGGCTGTGATTGATGAGCAATTTCCTTTCTAAGCCTTGAGAAACGGCTAAATCAACCGGCCGACCAGCGCTGTCACGCGCCTGGCCACTGAGGACAAAGCCATTTTTCTTCCATGCAATTAAATCTGCCAGACGCGAAGTTCGGAATGATCGGAGCAGCGACAGGTAGTAAACAGCCTCCAGCAGGTTGGTCTTGCCCTGGCCATTACGACCGGTGAAACAGTTCATGCCGGAATGCAAATCAACCCGGCATGAACTATAGTTGCGAAAATCAGTGAGGCGGATGTGATGAAGCACGTTGCGTTAACCGCGCATCGGCATGAGAACGTACAAGAATCCTTCGTCGCCGGAAATCACTACCGGGCTGTAGTCATCCTTGAACTGCATGATCATCTGGTCGCAGTCAAGATATTTCAGCGGCTCGTTGAAAAACAGCGGATTGAAGGAGATGGTGACAGGCTCGCCTTCATACGATACGTCAACCGGCTCGCTGGCTTCGCCGACATCAGGACTGCTGGCCGAAACCACCAGCTGACCTTCACTCAATTGCAGACGAACCGCCGCGCTGCTGTCGCTGACGACCATCGACACGCGATTCAAGGCATCAGAAAAATTGATGCGCGGAATGGCGACAGAACGGGTGAAATTTTCCGGAATGACTTGGCGGAAATTTGGGTAGGTGCCTTCAACGAGTTTGGTCATGATGACGGTATCAAGGGTTTCAAAAACGACGCAGGCCTGGTTCAGGCGGACTTTCACATCGCCGTCCCCATCCAGACCCCGCGCCAATTCCGTCGACGCCTTGTTAGGCAGGATCACGTCGCCATCAGTCACGGTGGCATCAGGCAGGGGCTTCTCCATCAAGGCCAGCCGCCGGCCGTCAGTCGCAGCAATCGTCAACACCGCGTTGCGGACACTGAAGAGAACGCCATTAAGTTGTTTGCGGGTCTCGTCACTGCTGCGAGCGTAGGAGACCTTGGCGATGCTGCGAACCAACTCATTGGTCGGCAGAGTGAATGACCAGACTTCCTCAAAGTCGCCCAGCGGCGGAAATTGGCTAGCGTCCAAACCGCGCAGTTTATAGTTGGACTTCTGGCAGGACAAGGAGCTGATTTCATCCTCGTCACAGATGAAATAAACGTCCCCGCCCGGAAAAGCCCCGGCGATCTGGGCCAGCTTTTTAGCTGGCAGCGTCGTCTGGCCTTCTTCTTCAACCAGAGCCGGGACACTGGTGCGCACGGAAATCTCCAGGTCAGAAGCAGTGACAATCAGTCGGTCGTCCTTGGCTTCCAAGAGGAAATTGTTCAAAATTGGGAAGGTCACTCGTGGGCTGATGGCGCACATAGCCCGTTTTAAAGCAGTATTGAGATGTTCTTTGGTAACTGAGAATTTCATGTTGGCTGTCTTTCCCCGTGGCATGTTGTTTATACGGATGGAACCGGAACCGGCCCGCAAACCGCCTTAGCAGTCTGTAATAAAAATATTATATAATGATCTAAATACAATATTATTATGCAACGACGCTTTTCAAGTTGGTTCAGTTAATTATATGATTTTGAACGACATCTATAGAAAAGAAACCTTTTCATAAGGTGTTGATAAGATGATGATAGAAGTAATTCACAAAGTTATCGACATGATTCTTACAGTTTGTTAGAGTAGTTGTCACGAGCGTGTATTCAAGACGATTGCAGGCGTTGTTTGAGGAATCGGCTGATGTCAAGCAGGCTGGTCAGGTCGCGGACTTCGGCCAAGCCATCGCTGGTGGCGACTGCTGCCGGTGCGTCTGTGCGTCCATGCGTTCCTTTTGGCTTGTGGCAGTCAGTGCTGGTGGAGATGAACGGGATGTCCCAGAATAACTCGCAGGGGTCAAAGCCGATTTTGCTGTGGATGTCAACGTGGGTGGCGTAATCAGGCGCTTCTTTGGCATTGTCCCACCAAGGATAGGCAAACCATGCTCCTGGCTGTGCGGTCAGGACTAATTCACCGCTTTCAGGATGATCCAAGTCGGCTTCGGCAGGCGAGCAGACGCTGTCTACTCCCGGCAGGGCAGACAAAAGGCTGCGCACGGCCGGCGTGTCTTCCGGGTTAGTGATATAGACATGGGCGACCTGGTGGTCGCACATGGCAAAAGCGCGGCTGTCATAGAGATTTGGATAGAGGTGGCCAGCAACTCGGCGGCAGAGGAAAAATCCGGCCTTGAGGAGAGCCTTGTTGGGAAATACGGGCTGCTGCGCCGGTGTGATGGCGTAGTCGCCCCAGACCATGATGTCATAGCCCAGCTGCTTTGCAGCTCGGACGAGGCGGGCGAGACATTCGGCCAGCACGCTGATTTCAGCGGCCATCCGCTGATGGTCGTCCGGTCCGTGGCTTTGCTGGCAGTAGTCGAGGTGAGGCAGGTAGGTCAGCAGTACGTCAGGGGTGTATTTCTGCATGACGATCAAAGTCGCGGCCGTGATCCATTGCGTTGAACGGCGGTTGGCGCGGGGACCCCAGTAGTCAGACAAGTTGAACCGCTTGTCAATGGCGCTGTTTAACTGCTTTTCCAGTTCCGGCGGTTTGGTCTGACAGGCTTGCAGCATGCCGCCGTGATGCTTATGAATAGGCGCTGGGGAAATGACGTAGTCGGCGTCTTCTCCGAGATTTTGCTGGTGGAACAACATGCCTGCCGTCCGCCCTCGGCGTCGGGCTGCCGCCCAAATGCGTTCGCCGTGGACAAGACGAGCCGACTGCTGCCAGAAATCAACGCGCCTTGCCCTGCGGTCAAAGCGGCCGTTGGCGATGATGCCGTGTTGCGACGGAGGCGACGCCGTCCGTATGGTCGCCTGCGCCGTGCAGGTGACAGCCGGAAAAACCGGCGTGCAAGGCTGAAATGGCAAGCCAATGTCGGCTAAAAGACCTTGGTGACGGTAGACGATTTCGTGGCCAAGGCCAGCGCATTGCACCAGCAATAACTTTCTATTCTCAGACATGATATTCGCTTTGTATAGTTCTTAACTGTAAGCGCCCCTCGCCCCTAACGAATTATGAATTATGAATTATGAAATGCGCTTTAACACTCAGCATTCAGCATTCAGCATTCAGCATTCAGCATTCAGCCCCTCACTCTCGCCCCTCGCCCCTCGCCCCTCGCCCCTAATCATCAACTGCTCGAAATCTTATTACCTATAACGGTTGCGAGAACCCAGCATCCAATCGCCAAGGCGCCGATTTCGAGGACATGTCCCACTCCGGCCAGGGTAATCCAGGCAGCCTGCCAGAAGATCAGCGACCGGATTAGCCGACCAATCAGAATTCGCATTTTGCTTGGCGGGGTGGTGCGATTGAACACCGCGAAGGCGGCGTAGAGATTAGTGATGACGGCCAGCAACAGGAAGCCCAGGTTAACCAGGCCGGAGCTGCGCAGCACGGCTAAGGGAATGAAAGGCAGGGTGACCAGCCATCCGACTAAAAAAGCGATGGCAGGTATGAATACGTTTTTGTTGGGAATTTGAGTGCGGTTCTCGCCATCAGCCAGCCAAGTCACCGTGAAGATGTGGACTGACAAAGCCAGTGCCGGCGGGAAAATGCCGAAGGGCACGGCCACGGCGCTGGCGCCTAAAAGAAAATTCAGGCCTCGGCACAGGCCCATGGCGGTCGAGCCGGAAAAGAGATATTTTTTCATACGCAGGTTATAGGCGATGATTAGGCCAGCCAGGAGAATTGCGACCAGGAAAGGGCGTCGGCCGTTAAAGCCAGCCAGGACGATGGCTGTGACCAGGCAGAACAGGGCGCCGCGCGTGGCCTGGACGATGGTGATCTGACGACTAGGCAGGGGCCGTTCCGGCCGACGGCGGCTGTCCTCGGGAAAGTCGCAGATGTCATTCATGATCGTGCCGAAACTGTAGAGCAGAAGCGAGACGATCGACATGCTGAAGAGGCTCCAGCCATTGATGGGGGTATCGGTGATGACTGCCGCCAAGACCATGCCCCCAAGGATGTCGCCAGGAACCGTGAATAAGTTAGGCAGGCGAACCAACCGGCTCCAGGGCAGCAGAACCTTATAAAAAAACCGAGCCCAAGCCGCCCGCCAGTCAAAACCTTTCGAAGGCGGCGAATAACGACGTGGGCGTGATGTTGGTCTGGGTCTGGTTAACATGATGATGTGCCTCCCGCCAGAAAAGATGATTTTGACGCCTCTACTGGGAATCTTCCCAAAGGGTGTCAATGACCTGCCAATCATCCAAGTCGGTAAAAGAGACAGTCTCCAAAGAAAGTAATTGAAATTCGGGGCAATGCAATCCGGCTAAAGCAGTTATTAAGTCATAATCCGTCTGAAAACTGGAATCTTTGACGCCATGCCGCAAAAAAACCAGGCGGTAGGCGTTTTCTCGGGACGTATCAAGCTTCCGAAGCGATGACAAGATGTCCGGAACAACCGGACTGGCCGGCCCGGCAATTTCCGGTGGTGTTGGTGGCGACGGTGGTTTTTTCAGCGGCGGTTTTTTACGGGCGGTGCGACGTTGCTGCGAGGGTAAATCGACCGGCATCGGAAACGGAAAGTCGACATCGCCCAGGAGTTCCTTGATTTTCTGCTCACAGGACCAGACCACGACAAACTCTGCCTCGCGCTGGCGAAGCAGGTCAATGATGGCGATGTCCTGGAAAAGCGTCATGCTGGAGTCTCGAATCCGTTCTTGTTCTTGTGCAGGCCGGATGCAGACCGGATGCTGTCAGTATAGAGGCGGTCAACCCGCCAAGCATCAAAGAAAAATATCGTTCCTGCTGTTCAAATTATGGACGGTCGGTGTTCAAAAAGTATCCGGTACTGGATGATGGTCAGGGTTTACTCTTATCTGGAGAAGCTGCTGGTGGTTCTTTTTTGCCCGCAGCAGGGGCGGCGCCGGTCGTGTCTGTCGCAGCGCTTGCCGTTGCTGCTGGCGTTGCCGTAGCCGATGCTGTCGGGGCGACCGTCGGCGTTTTCTTTTTCTTTGCTGCTGCGGTTGTCTTTTTAGCGATGCCTGCCACTGGCAGCGGCGGTTCCGGGAAAACAAAGACGCCCGGTTCGCCCATGATGACCTCGACCTGATTTTCAAGCTCGGCAATCCTGCGATAGGCTTCTTCGCGTTCCTTGAGGAGCGCATCGACTTTCAAGCGGGCTTCGTATGCCGCCTTGATCGTCTCCGCGTCCGCCCGCATGACAATCTCGACAAAAGTCAAGGGCGCAGTTGAAATTGGTTTTTTTGCCATGTCTTCCTCCTGGTAAATGATGGCGCGAGAGGGGAGAATAATGCGATTATGTTACAAGGTGATAATTATAGGCAATGTGTGAAGTTTCTGTGTATAAGGACTGCTCATAGTGCCGCCTCTACGAGGCTCAAGCTTTTGGGGGGACTCCACCCCAGGTTCCGCTCCGCTTCACCTGGGGTTACTCATGGTGCCACCTCTACGAGGTTGGGGTGGCCCTCAGGTCATTCTGGCCAAGCGGGAGGCGACTTGAAGTGTTTCTCCACGCCATCCAGATGTTCAAGCTGAATAGTCAAAAAAAACGATAGGCCAAATCACGAATCCGCATGCAATCCTA
>JAAZKI010000257.1 GCA_012799905.1 Lentisphaerota bacterium
GTATTTGACGGCGGACTCAAAAAGATTGCTCGCTATCAGCAGTATTTCGTAGTCAAATCCACCTTGGAGCGAGTCAAACAGTTCGATGACACGGGCGCTCGCAAAGGCGGCATGATTTGGCACACCCAGGGCTCAGGGAAATCCCTGACTATGGTGATGCTGATGCGAAACCTGGCCTTAGACCCGGAAATTCCGACGCCACGCATTATTCTGGTGACTGACCGCGATGATCTTGACAAACAGCTGGGGAACACCTTTGCTGCCTGCGGCTTTGCGGCAAACCGGGCCACATCCGGGAGAAATCTGCTGGAGCTGGTCGCCGAAAAGGAACCAGGAATTATCACCACCCTCATTCATAAGTTCGATAAGGCTTATGCGGCAAAGAAATACCGGGATGACTCGCCAGACATTTTTATGCTGGTGGATGAGAGCCACCGCACTCAATTCGGCACTATTGCCGGCCGCATGAGACAGATGTTTCCGCACGCCTGCTATTTGGGCTTCACTGGCACGCCGCTGCTCAAAAAGGAAAAGAACAGCTTCGCTAAATTCGGCAAACTGCTGAAGCCGCATTACTCCATCACGCAAGCCGTTGAAGACGGCGCAGTAGTTCCGCTTCTGTACGAAGGGCGGCACGTGGAGATGATGCAAAACAAGGAAGCTGTCGACCTGTGGTTTGAACGGCATACGCAAGGGCTTAATGAAGAACAACAAGCTGACCTGAAACGAAAATATGCGCGCGCGGAAATGCTGAACAAAGCGGAGCAGGTCATCTACACGAGAGCCTTTAACATCAGCGAGCACTTTCGCGCACATTGGCAGGGAACCGGATTCAAAGGGCAGCTGGTGGCGCCGGATAAGGC
The DNA here is from genome assembly GCA_012799905.1 of Lentisphaerota bacterium. GTDB lineage: Bacteria > Verrucomicrobiota > Lentisphaeria > Oligosphaerales > Oligosphaeraceae > JAAZKI01. The sequence goes on from JAAZKI010000257.1 coordinate 864, forward strand.
ATCTGCACTCAAGTACAACCAGTATCTGGATGAGTTCGGCAAGGTCAGCTCCGAAGTTGTCATCTCAGCGCCGGACATGCGTGAAGGCTACGAGGAAGCCGATGACGAACCTACGAGTGAAGTGCGCAGGTTCTGGGACAAAATGATGAAGCGCTATGGCAATGAAGCAGAATACAACAAGCAGCTCATCAACCAGTTCAAGCACGGTGACGAGCCTGAAATCCTGATTGTCGTTGACAAGCTGCTCACCGGTTTTGACGCTCCGCGCAATACAGTTCTCTATTTGTGCCGGATGTTGCGAGAGCACACTTTGCTTCAGGCCATTGCGCGGGTCAATCGCCTGCATGAGGGCAAAGAATTCGGCTTTATCATCGATTATGCAAGCGTCCTTGGCGAACTGGATAAAGCACTGACCATGTACAGCGCATTGGCAGGCTTTGATGAAGCTGATCTGATCGGCGCCCTGACGCCCATCAATAGCGAAATTGAAAAACTGCCGAGCCGCTACTCCGATCTTTGGGACATCTTCAAAACCGTGAAACATTCGCGCGACGAAGAAGCATACGAAGTGCTGCTGGCCGATGATGAACTCCGGGAAGAGTTTTACAACCGCCTTTTTGAGTTCGGAAAAACTCTGAGCATCGCTCTCTCCTCAGAAAAGTTCCTGAGTGAAACCGATGAAAAGACGTTGAGCAGATACCGGGATGACCTGAAAAAATTCCAATCTCTGAAAGCCTCTGTCAAGCTCCGCTATGCTGAAGCCATTGATTATCGTGATTATGAGCCCAAAATCAAGAAGCTGCTTGACTCGCATATTCAGGCCAACGAAGTTATTCGTCTCAATGAACCGGTCAATATCTTTGACGACGCTTCCTTTATGGCGGTCAAAGAAGAGCATGGTATCTACCAACTCAGGAAAACCAGGGCTTCAAGGGCAGACGCGATTGCTTACGCCACGAAAAAAGTCATCACCGAGAAGATGGGCGAAGACCCTGCCTTTTACGAGAAGTTCTCCAAACTGATTCAGCAGGTGATTGAAGACTTCCGGGCCAAGCGGATATCTGATCAGCTCTACCTGAACAAAGTCATAGAAATCCGCAACAAGGTCGTTGACAAAGTCCACGATGATGTGCCGGACACACTTTTCGGCAATGAAGACGCCATGGCTTATTTTGGTGTAGTCAGGCCATTTATCACTGCTCACACGCTAAGCGAAGCAGAGCTTGAGGCCATTGCGGCCGACACTGCGATTGCGCTTCATGGCATCTTGGAAAAACACCGCAAAGTTCACTTCTGGGATGACGAAGACGCTCAGAAACAAGCTGTCAATGAGATTGACGACTATCTCTATGATGAACTCCAGACGGCAAAAGGCATTGAATTGTCAACAGAGCAGATGGATGACATCATCAAGAAAGTCTTGCAGGTAGCTAAGCACAGAGATTACAAATGACAGAGGCGTCAATCCATAATAATCAGCGTTCGGTCGTTTACGGTCGGAAGACTATAAGCTTCAGCTTGTTATACAGTGACCGAAAGACGATGGAAATTGCGGTGCTTCCAGATACTGCGGTTGTGGTCAAGGCGCCTTTAAGCTCTGATCTTGCATGCATAGAAGAGAAAATCATCAAGCGCGCCCGTTGGATTCTCAGGCAGCAAAATTATTTCAGGCAATTTGACCCCAGGACACCGCAGCGTTGTTATGTGAACGGCGAGACCCACCTATATCTCGGAAAGCAGTACCGCCTGAAAATAAATACGGGAGTGGAAAACTCCGTCAAATTATCGCGCGGATTTTTCCATATCACTTGCCGCACCGAAGCGACGCCAGCTGCTGCGAAAAAACTGTTAACGGCCTGGTACTTGGAAAAGGCGCGCATTCAGTTTGCCGAAAGCCTGGGGCGCTGTTGGCAGAAATTGGGCAGTCGCGATGCCTGTCAACCGAAGCTATCCATCAGGCGCATGCAAAGAAGGTGGGGAAGTCTCTCCGACCTGGGCACAGTAACCCTGAACACAGACCTAATCAGAGCGCCGAAAGAGTGCATCGACTATGTTGTCACCCATGAGTTGTGCCACCTGCAACACCGTGACCATGGCCCGGAGTTCTATAAACTCCTGGAGTCGGTCATCCCAGGCTGGGAAAAAATTAAACAAAAACTCGAACTCACTATGCGGTGATTGAGTCCGGCCGAAAAGCATAATTGGGCTTGGCGAGGAGTAAGAAAGGCTACGGGGCTTCGGCTGCGCTTCACTCTTCACTGTCGCATCAAGGTCGCTATCAGCATAAGCGACCTTAAGAATCAGTTCTTAGTGTTTTCCATGTCTGTCCTAGGGTGGACTCTCCGTCCGCAACCTAATTTATGTGTCACCCTTCCAGGGCTCCAAATATATGCCATCTCACCCAGGGCTGCGCCGGGCCTGGCGGCCCGGCTTACCCTGGGCTTCTATGTGTCGCCCTCCGGGCTTTTGCCGCTTTGCGGCTGTTGTGGACGTTGTGGACTGGGTGGACGTGGTGGAC
>JAAZKI010000161.1 GCA_012799905.1 Lentisphaerota bacterium
CGCGCGCCTCCGAAGTCACCCCGCGAAGTCCGATGGTCCGGTCCGGTCACGGCGGCGCCGCGGTCGGCCGCCGCCGGTTCACCCTGATCGAATTGCTGGTGGTCATCGCGATCATCGCCATTCTGGCCGCCATGCTCCTGCCCGCCCTGAGCAAGGCCCGCGAAAAAGCCCGCAGCATCAGCTGCATCAACAACCTGAAACAGTGCATGCTCGCCTTCATGACCTACGCCGGCGAATATGACGACGTCCTCCTGACCAACTACAACTCCTCGTCCAACTGGCATGGGGCTCTGACCTCCGCCTACGGCAACAGCGGCTACTTGTCCGACACCACGCCGGACGAAGTCGTCTGCCCGGGCCGCCTGCCGTTCAAATTCAAATCCACCTATTACACGTATGGCCACCGCCAGACCTGGAGCCCGACCGGGTACACGTACCGGCCCCTGACGACCTGGAGCGCCAGCGGCGCCGCCAGCGGCTACCGGGACTGCGTCCTCTACGGCGTCAAAATCAAAATGCCTTCCTCCTTCATGCTGATCGGCGACTCCTATTCCCAGCGCCTTGAATTGAACAACTCGGCGGATGGCTACCAGTTTGCAACCATGATGATAACCGCCTCCAGCGTCAACCCCAGCTCCAAATGGAACGACGACTCCTCCTGCCCCTACCTCGGCGCACACGGCAGCAGCGGCAACTTCGCCTTCTGGGACGGCCATGCCGCAGCCTTTAACTCCACCGGAAACTTTGCCGATGAAATGAAAAAAGAATATGTCGCCAACGGACAAACCGCCACTATCTCAATGTGGGACAAAAACAGAGTCTTCACCCGCCGATGACACAATCGCCGGCGGCCTCGACTGCCAACCATTGCGGAAATAAGTTAAGACAGCACCAAAACAGGCCGAAAGAAAGAAAAAATCCTAGCAGCCCCTCGCGAAACCCAACTGCGCCTTTCAAATGCCATCTATATAAAACAGAATGTCTTTCCTGATGCGTCATCCCACCACATTCTCAATTCGCAAGGAGGGTCTTATGAAACGTTATTTTTACTTTACCCTGATCGAGTTGCTTGTCGTCATCGCCATCATCGCCATCCTGGCCGCGATGCTGCTGCCAGCCTTGAGCAAAGCCCGGGATAAAGCCCGCAGCATCAGTTGCGTCAACAACTTAAAGCAATGCTCAATGGCCTTTCTGCTCTATGCCGGTGATTACGGCGAGGTGCTTTTGACCAGCGCCGCCTCCTCCTGCAACTGGCATCGCGCCCTGACCAGCGACTACGGCAATACCGGATACCTATCCAGCACCACCCCCAACGAAGTCGTCTGCCCAGGCCGCGAACCCTTCAAATACAAATCTGCCTATCGCACCTACGGCCACCGTCATGGTAATTCTCCCTCAAGCTGCTTCAAGACCTATCGCACCTCCTTGACCCCGAGCACCCACGCCGCCGGCTACCAAGACTACTTCCTCTACGGACTCAAGATAAAAATGCCGTCCTCCTTCTTGGTGATCGCTGACTCCTATTCCCAGTACCTTGAACTGAACAACTTTACCGAAGGCTATCAGCACGGCAATATGAGAATCACCTACGGCGCCGCCGACAGCGGCCACGTTGACAACTCATGCTTCGCTTTCCTCGGCGCTCACGGCAACAGCGGCAACTTCGCCTTCTGGGATGGACACGTGGCATCCTACAACTCACCAGGAACAATCATTGACGAAATGAAAAAAGAATACACCGCAAACGGCCAAACCGTGACCGGAGCAGTCTGGAACCAAAACAAGGTCTTCACCAAAAGGTGAAATCAGCCAGAGCAGACAACAGCGCGGAAAAACCTTAGGGTGGACTACCGTACACAACCTATTTTTAACCACGGATGGACACCGATGGACACGGATTTTTTATAGGGTTGCTGCTTGGGGGATGAGATTGTCAGAGAACGGTACGGCCTGGCCTATTGGTTTCTGTGGCTGTCCTGTCTGCCAGCTCGGATAGAGTGGGAAGGCACTTCAGGTCGCCGTCTGCCTGACCCGAATGACCTGAAGGCCACCCCATAGAGGTGGCATCGTGAATAACCCCAGGTGAAGTCCCGCCTGACAACTCCTAAATAATTTATATTTACACACCAACATTAACGCTAATAATATCTCAAAAAAGGCGCTGATTCGCCTTGAATTGCCTCACCAGGAAAGGATTCCGCCATGACTCGGTTTTTCCGTATTAGCGCATTAGTGCTTTTTTTTGGAAGCATTCTTTTCGCCGATGCTCTGCCGGATTTAACTCAATTCACCGCTATCTCTCAAAAGCAGGTTTTCCGCGAGGACTTCAATGCCGGCGCTGACCGTTGGCAGCTTGGCTCAAACTGCCGTATCGTTCCGGAAGGGCGCAACGGCACCCCGGCCCTGTTCATGGAACGCACCGAACCTGGCAACTACAGGTCAGCGCTGGCCTCCCTGACGCTCCAATTGACTCCCGGCTGCCGTTACCGCTGCACCGGCTGGTACAGGACTGAAGATTTGCCTGACAAGACCAATATTTTAGCTCCCTGCATCGAATACCGCGAAAACAACGTCTACAAGTGGATGAAGAACCTTCAGGCTCCGGCCTCCCGGGAATGGAAACAGGTCAGCCTTTATTTTGAAGCCACCGCCGAATGCAACCTGCTCCTCCGCCTGTTCTATAACCTGACCGGCAAAGTCTGGTTTGACGACCTGGAGATCACCGTCGCCGAACAAGCCGCCATCTATCCTCTCAAGCCCATGTTGCAACATCTCGACCCGGAGGGAGATGTCCTGCTCCAATGCGCTGACAATGCACAGCTGCGGCAACGCCCCGGCGACTTCCAGCTGTTCTTCAAATGCCCTGAAATAGGCCTGCAAACCGCCAGACCCCTGAACGACCGCGGTCAAGTCGCTATCAGCCTCGGCCCTCTGGCCGATGGCGAATACACCTGCCAAGCCTACCTGCTGGACCTGCGCGAAAAAATCATCCTGACCCAAGACACCTTCACCTGGTTCCGCCGCACTGACCTCAAACCCTCCCCAGGCCAGGCGACGCTGGACGAACACGGACGCTTCCAAGTCGATGGCAAGCCCTTCCTGCCCATAGGAATCTATGTGACTTGGATACGTACGCTCACCGACGTGAAGCGCGTGGCTGAAGGCGGCTTCAACTTCATCCACTCCTATACTGCCGCTCATCTGAACATCAAGAAAGAAAACGAGTTCAACGGTCTGCCGGTGCAGGAAATGCAAGGCGGCGCCAAAATAGGGACGCCGGAATGGGCGGAAAACGTCCGCCGTTCGCTGGACCTCTTGCAGCAGCATGGCTTGAAGCTGATGTCATTTCCTTGCCGCGAGGAATTCCGGCATCCGACCGTCCTGGCCGCCTACACCGCCGACGAACTGCCGGTCTCCGAAATCCCGCGCCTCCGAAAGCTCCGCAACGACTATGCCCGCACTTTCCCGCTCTCGCCTGTCGTGGCCTTGACCTGCGAAGCCGACGATGTCGCCCAATACGCCCGAGCCGCAGACCTGGTCGGCGTCGACCCATACCCGGTGGTGACAAAAAATTCTCGCAGCATGGCTCGCGCCCAGAAGTTCATGGATTGGCTGACGCAGGATAATATCCCCTTCATGTTCGTGCCCCAGGCCTTCAACTGGGGCGGGCACAAGACCGACGATTTCAGCAAATACGTCTATCCTTCTGAAGAGCAAATCCGCTCCCTGACCCTGCTCGCCGCCATCTACGGCTGCCGCTGCTTCTGCTTCTACAGTTACACGACCATCTTCGAACGCACCGAGCTCAAGGACCCTGGTTCCGCCGTCAAGTTCTGGCCGCGGGTGACCGCCGTAGCGCGACTGCTGCGCGAACTGGAGCCGTGGTTGCTAAGCCTGGAGTCAGCACCGGAAGTGACTTGCGCCCTCCAGAAAGACTCTGTTGTCAAAGCCAGGGCCTTTGCCGCTGACAACGAAATCCGCGTGCTGATCACCGCCCAGGGGCCAGGAGAGGCTCAAGCGGAATTGACCATACCAGGCTGTCCAGACCTGAAATCAAAATACGGCCATACCACCAACCTGGGAAATGGCCGCTATCTCTTCACCGCCACTGACATCGCCTCCGATGTGCTGACAACCAACAAGGAACAAAGATGAGAACGCGACTCTGCTTTTGGCTCTGGCTGGGCTTTTTCGCCGCCGGCAGCATGTTGTCTGGTGACGATCTGGCGATTGACGGCAATTTTTTGCAGCTGGATGAGAACGGCAAGCCCACGGAATGGGTCTTGCACGGATGGGAAGGCTTCCAGCCGTTTGCGACCCTGACCGCAGTGCCGCAAGCCGGCCAGGACGGCAACGCAATCAGGATATCCGAGGCAACCGCTGAGTCTGGCGCCTGCGTCCGCACCGCCAAGCGATTTCCCGGCAGGTCCGGCGACCGTCTGCGCATTCAATTTCGCGCCCGCGGAGTTGGCCAGCTTAGAGTTGGATTGTACTATCATACCGAGCGCGGCGAATGGAATCAGACCTCGGCGTTCCACCCGGTCGACCTGCGGTCGGAATGGCAAAGCCACGTCGTCACCATGGAGTTGGGGAATGGCACGACCGGAGAAACCAGCTCGTTCAACTGCTGCTTTTCCATCAAACGCGGCATGGAATTCGAATTGGCCTCGGTCAAAATCTGGCAGGAGTCCGGCGCTATCCGCGGCAACCTCAACCTGCCCGGAGAGTGGACTGTCTTTGCGCCGGTGGATCGCCTTTTGCAACCGGCGGCGGCTGAGCTTCTCACCATTCCCGCAAACTTTGGCGGCGCTGCTGGCCAGACCGTCACCTTCCACGACCACACCATTGACTTGGCGCCGCTGGTTGGCGGGCCGGGCAAGGAGAAAAGCGCCTGGCTGTTTGGTGAACTCAACAGCCCGATTGAGTGCGACTACACCCTGGGCGCCGCTGCCGACTGGTGGATGGAGGTCTATCTGAACGGCAAAAAGATCATCGACACCATGGACAAAGGCAATGACAAGTCACCTTACGCCATTGACAATCACGTCGTGACCACCCGCTTGCAAAAAGGCCGGAACATTCTGGCTGCGCGGGTCGTCACCGGCGCTGCCAGCTCCATCTTTATGCTGGGCGGCCCCAATGACCTGCGCAACATCCGCTCCAGCCTCAAAATCAACCGCATCGCCTGGATCGAAGACTTCAACGGCCAGAAGCCATCCTGCCGCAGCAGCGCCCCGCCGGAGCTCATCCAAGGCAACCCGACTCCCGGTCTCCTCACCGTCACCGGCCAGGCCGTCTATACGACTGCTGACACCGTCACCATCACCCCGCCCGAGTTGCCGTGGGCCTGGCCAGGCAACGACGACTTCTGGGCAGCCTCAATCCGCATCCAGGGCTTTGGACAAACCCCGGAAACGCGAGCCGACGCCAATTTCGCCATAAACCTGACGGCTGACAACCGCCGACAGTTGGCCATGCGCCTGGAACATCAGGCCGCCAGCGACCAGCTCCGAATCGTCATAGCGCAAGACCAGGAAATCTTAGCAGAGCAAGAATTGCTCTATCAGCTGCTGCCGGCTGACTTCATTATCGGCGTCAACCAAAGCGGAGAAGTCATCCTCTCCATCAACAGCCTGGTAGACAGCAGTTCAACCGTGATTAACAGCCAGGCCGCCATGCTCTTGGACGCCGCGAGCCTGCAAGCCAGCCTCAACCTCAAAGCCACGGGCAACCAACCCGCCCAGATCGTCGTCGACAACTTCATCATTGGACAAGCTACGGCCGGCGATGGCTTCCCGGAAGTCCCCTTCCAAATCGAACGAGCCAAGACCTTCGACCCTGTCCAAGCCGGCTGGAAACTGGCGTTTTCAGACGAATTCAACGACGGCAAGCTGGACCTCGACAAGTGGTACTTTGTAGAGCCGGGCCAGGAAGACCGCATCCATTTCGAGGATGGCAAGCTGGTCATCACCGCCGACTGGAATGACAAGAAGACGCGGGTTCGCAGCGCCAGCCTCTACACCCACCAGGAATTCCTGTACGGGTACTTTGAAGCGCGCATCCGCTTCCGGCACGAGCATGGCTGGTGGTCGGCCTTCTGGCTGTGTTCAGCCGGAGGGCCGTCCAACCCGTTCCATGATGGCTTGGAAATTGACATCTACGAGGACTACTACCTGCGCTCCAAGGAGCCAGGCGGCGAACCACGACGGATTCTCGACCACAACCTGCATCTCTTTGCCGGCTGTGTGTTGAAAAGCTGGAACTACCGCTCAATCCTGCCCGGCAGCCTCGACGACTACTACGTCATCGCCTGCAAATGGACGCCGTTTGAGATTTCCTATTACCTGGATGGGCAGTTGATTGCCAGCTCCGCCACTGTCAACCACAGCCCCTACAATTCAGTCACTTACGACGCCATCCACCATGCCGCTGGCGCGTCTCCGCTGCGCGCTATCCTGAGCGGCTGCTGCGGCAGAGCCGGCGGCGACCCGGCGTTTGGCAACTTCCCGGAAGACTTCCGCATCGACTATGTGCGCATCTACGCATATCCCGACCAGGACAGCCCCAAGGTGACCATGACCTCGGTGTCAGAGTCGGACTTCATGCTCCCGCCGGGAACTAGGCTGCGCTTTTCCGCCCAGGCCGAGCCCTCCCCGCAAAGCCTGGCCCCCATCCAGGCCGCTTACCTGTTTGACAGCGGCTTTCTCCTTGACTACAAAACCAAGCCGCCGTTTGACTTTGAAGTGCTCTTGACCAAGGAGTATTACGACACCACCCGCTATGTCGCACCTGGGCGCGCCGGCCGCCGCCTCGAATTCGGCCCGACCCTGCACGCTTACAGCGTCTTTGTCCAGGATGCCAACGGACGAGTCGCCCACACAACCCCAGTGCTGAAATTCATCAAGCCGACGGCCGCCAGCACGCCCTACCTCGGCAAGCCCCAGGTCATTCCAGGACGACTGCTGCTCCCGCATTACGACGAGGGCGGCCCGCAAGTAGCCTACGTTGACAGCACTCCGGAAAACGTCTCTGACAAGAGCGGCACTTTCCGCCCAGGCGAACAAGTCGACGCCACCAAAAACGTGGTTGCCGTCGCTTCCTGGGAATGGCTGAAGTACACTGTCGAGGTGGAAGCGGACGGCATCTACCAGGCGACATTGCGCTACGGCACGCCTCGGCGCAATCTCCGCCCCTTACTGCTGCTGGTCGATGACGTCATCGTCGGGGAATTCTCTATCCCGCCGCATAAGTTCCCCGATTACCGCACTGCCACCGACTCTGTGCTCGCGAATCTGCGCCTGACTGCTGGCCGTCATGTCCTGACCTTGATCCCACAATCCGGCGCCAATATCGCCTACATCGACTTCACGCTCGCCAAGCCCTGAGCAGGGCTTGACGAGAAACAGATGGCGACGACGCCTCCCCGTTATCGCGCCAATGCTCCACCCACTACACCACCGACAAGGACGGCAATACCTCCCATCGCCCTTGTTGTAGGCGGTTCTTCCCAGGCTATCGCTTATGGCCTACGTAGCAATAATGGCGAGACCTTCAGCCACTGCACGCTGATTGCTCCATCATCGCCATGCAGCCAGTCTGCCATGCCTCATTAACCATGCCATATCACGGTGACACCGCCAAACCAAGACGGCAATACCGGCTGCCCAGCAAGCAGCAACCCTAGTCGACCAGGCTAGTGCGCGGTAACAATGCGTTTGGTTGACGCCACTGGAACTTTCTATGTCTTGATGTATCTTAATAAACAGCGTATTCGAATCAAATTGAGTCAAAGAGCCGAAACAAACCATTAAGTAAGTTGTTGGATTTGGATATTATGGATCAGAGAATAAAATCGATATCACCCGATCCGGTCACTAATGCTGTAGTAGAATTAAGATTCGAGTCAGCGTATCCAAAAGTTGCAATTTACGGCCTCTTGTATAACAAACTCAAGGATGATTTCAAACAACAGTCATCTTTGCCAATAATGCAATTGCCAGAAGAAGTTAGGCTGAAAGACCCAAACTTAAAATTTAAGCCATGGTACCAATTGTCAGGCCAAAAAATATTGTTGCAAATTGGCCCGGATGTCATTGCGATTAACTATGATTGTTCCTCCGGATATATGGGATGGGATAAATTTCAGCCCTTGATTGAAAAGGTTAATCAATCTGCTATCAGTACCGGCGTAATGAAAACCATTACAAGGATTGGTATACGCTTTATAAGTTTCTTTGAAAACATTAATATATTTGATCAAATTAAACTGAAAGTTCATTATGAAGAGTCTAAGCTTACAGATAGCTTCACAACCCTGACAACGCACATCAAAAAACAAAATTTCACGCAACGGTTGGTGCTCAATAACAGCATCATAAACAGATGTGTCTCCCCTCAAAAAATTGAAAAAACTGGGTCAATAATTGACATTGACACCTTTACCTCCGACCCGATGACAAATTTCGATAATCTCGAAAGTTTTATTGATCGTGGCCATAGCCTTGGGAAAGCATTGTTTTTTTCTCTCTTGGAAAAACAATTTCTTGATTCACTGAATCCTTGCTATAAATAAGGAGGATGAACAATGGGAATACTAACTGAAAACTTACCATCTCCATCTTATATCACAGAGTCAAGTAAGTACGCAAGCCTTTGTTTTTCTGCTTTGCTTTTGACCGCAAGCAATGTAGCTACTATAAATTTCCCCAGCACAGATATGCTGCCCTCTGCCAGTTACGATTGCTACCATAAGCAAAATAAAGCTACAGGATATAATTTTGACGGCCTCAAGGATTTTATTGAAAATTCTAACAACGCTAAACTAAGTGTCAATTACGACTACGACCAAGAAAACGAAGTTGTGTTTTCAGAGTTTTTTAATAAATTAACATCAAATATGAAAACACTGCCTTTTGAAATTTTTGAAGATATCGCCGAACGCCCTTGGGATTTTGTTTGATAGCTTACGGGGCTGATAATGAATTGGATACAAAAAAATATAGATATATTTTTGCCGCAATACTTGTCCGATAACTCAAAAAAATCGTTGAGGGAATCACTGAAGCAATTTCCGGAAAATATTGACGGAAGATTGTACAGTGAAAATATAATTGATGAATGCTCCATATTGCAAGGAGATGGAATTAAAGAAATGGACATTTATGATGTCCCCTCACAGAAAATATATCAATCTCCATGCCTAGTCATATCAAATACTTGTGATATAAACCCGTTGAATGAACGTTTTTCAACAATCAATGTCTGTTGCATTCCAATCTTTAGTTTTGACAAATTCGCCGAAAATGTAAAAAGCAAGCATAGCAAAATCAGCCCTGTCGAAGATTATTTGACTTCAATACGAAAACAAGAAGTAAGCCATTGCTTTTATCTGCCCAGTAGTGGCGCATTGAAATATGATGGAATTGCTTTCTTCGATAAAATTGTAAGTTTTACAAACTCTAAAAAACTTTATGAAACACTAAAACTTAAACGCTTCTTTTCGTTAAGTCAATACGGATTTTATCTGTTTTTGTTTAAGTTATCTTACCATTTTACTAGAATTGCAGAAGGAATTGACCGAGACGAACCAGATAACATTTAACGTGAGCATCCATATCACGATACCTCTTAGGGTGGACTATCCATCCACAACCAAGCTTTTAACTGCAGATGGACACAGATGAACTTAGGGTGGACTACCCGCCCACAACCTATTTTTTAACCACGGATAGACACAGATGGACACGGATTCTTTATCTGTAAGGTTGTTGCTTGAGGCAGATGGGATTGCACGCAAATTTGCTGTTTAGTCTGTTGGCTTCCTCGACTACATCAGCCGGACAGGCCGGATGGGACGGAGAAGCACTTTAGGCAACCACCGTCCACTATGTCCACAGCCGCGTAGCGGCAAAAAATCCAAGGGGGCGAGACATACCAAGAACAAGCCGACCCGCCAGGGTCGACACCGCCCTGGGTGAGATGGAATATAATCAGGCCAGAGACATGGAGACTACTATGTACGCCCGGATGATGGGTTTCAAGAAGAATTGAGCTTTCTATGGCATTGAAGAAATCACAACTGTACAGCTCGCTCTGGGCATCGTGTGATGAACTGCGCGGCGGTATGGATGCCTCCGAGTACAAGAACTACGTCCTGACACTGTTGTTTATGAAATACGTGTCAGACAAGTACGCCGGGATGAAGGACAGTGTGATTAATGTTCCCAAGGGTGGCGGATTTGCCGACATGGTTGCCTTAAAGGGAGACAAGGAGATCGGCGACAAGATCAACAAGATTATCGGCAAGTTTGCCGAGGCCAACGAGCTCAAGGGTGTGGTTGACAGAGCCGATTTTAACGACGAGGACAAGCTCGGACGCGGCAAGGAGATGCAGGACTGCCTCTCCAAGCTTGTGTCAATCTTTAATGGACTCGACTTTCGAGCCAATCGAGCCGAAGGCGACGACCTTCTCGGCGATGCCTACGAATATTTGATGCGGCACTTCGCCACAGAGTCAGGCAAGAGTAAAGGTCAGTTCTACACACCAGCTGAAGTCTCCCGCGTTATGGCGAAAGTTGTCGGTATTGGCTCCGAGACTGCTCAGGATCAAACACTCTATGACCCGACGTGCGGTTCCGGTTCGCTGCTTATCAAGGCGGCCGATGAAGCCCCTCGCGGCATCACCATCTATGGCCAGGAAAAAGACAATGCCACCTGGGCATTGGCTCGGATGAACATGATTCTTCACGAACATCCGACCGCCGACCTTTGGCACGGAAATACACTCGCCAATCCACATTTTAAGAACCCAGACGGCTCACTCAAAACTTTCGACTTTGCTGTTGCCAATCCGCCGTTCTCCGCGAAAGCTTGGTCGAACGGGCTGACCCCAGCGCATGATGAATTCGATCGTTTTGAGTATGGCATCCCACCCACCAGAAACGGTGATTACGCCTTCCTGCTGCACCTGATCAAGTCTCTCAAAAGCAAGGGCAAAGGCGCTATTATTTTGCCGCATGGCGTTCTTTTCCGTGGCAACAAGGAAGCCGATATCCGCCGCAACTTGATTCGACGTGGCCTAATCAAGGGCATCATCGGTTTGCCCGGCAATCTCTTCTACGGCACCGGCATTCCGGCCTGCATCCTTATCATCGACAAAGAGAACGCCCACGCCCGCACGGGCATCTTCATGATCGACGCCTCCAAAGGTTTCATGAAGGATGGTAACAAGAACCGGCTGCGCGAGCAGGATATCCACAAGATCGTGGATGTGTTCAACCATCAGCGAGAGCTGCCGCGCTACTCGCGGATGGTGCCGTTGTCTGAGATTACCGGAGAAGCGAACGATTGCAACCTCAACCTGCCGCGCTACATCGACAGTGCCGAGCCGGAAGACTTGCACGATCTCGATGCCCACCTCAACGGTGGCATACCGAATCGCGACGTAGATGACCTCGAAGCCTACTGGAGTGTATTTCCATCGCTGCGGGAGGAATTGTTTCAGACCAATGGCCGACCGGGCTACTGCGAACCCAGAACAGCCCCTAAAGATGTCAAAGCAACCGTTTTGAATCATGTCGATTTCAATGTCTATGCCGAATCAGTTACCAAGTTATTCACGACCTGGCGCAATGCTCATGAATCCCGTCTTAAAGGCTTAAAGGCCGATGACCTTCCCAAGCAGGTTATTCATACGCTGTCCGAGGATATGCTCAAACTCTTCACCGACGTGCCCCTGCTCAACCGCTACGATGTCTACCAGCGACTGATGGACTACTGGGCCGAGGTGATGCAGGACGAGATCTACCTTATCGTCGCGGATGGTTGGTTCGATGCCGCCCAGCCTCGCGCTGTCATTGACGACAAGGCCAAGAAGATCAAAGAGACTCCAGACCTGATCGTAGGCAAAAAGAAGTACAAAACGGATCTCATCCCGCCAGACCTGATCATCGCCCGTTACTTCGCGGACGCACAGACGGCCATTGATGCCGCGCAGGTTGTGGCTGAAAACGCCGCCCAGGCGGTGGAGGAATATGTCGAAGAGCATTCCGGCGAAGAGGGACTGCTGGAAGACGCCGCCAATGACAATGGCAAGGTCACACAGGCTGGATTGAAAGAGATGCTCAATGTCCTTGGTAATGACCCAGAGGTCGCGAACGAGCGCAAGGCTGCAAAACACGCCCTGGAGCTGATGGGTAAGGAAGGGCTGGCGAAGAAGCGTCTCCGTAATTTAACCAATGATTTGGAGGCGCGGGTATTCGCCAAATACCCTCAGCTCACGAAAGATGAAATCAAGGTCTTGACTGTAGAAGACAAGTGGCTTGCGTCGATTAAGGCTGGTATCGACAGTGAAATTCAAGCCGTTGCCCAACGCCTCGCGGAACGGGTGCGAGAACTTGGCGAGCGCTATGCCGAACCGCTGCCGAAGCTGGAGCAAATGACGACCGACCTCAGCGCGACCGTTGCCGGCCACCTGAAGAAGATGGGACTGACATGGGCGTGAGTATAAATACAGCAAATCGGCCTATACCGAATGCAGATGACTATTCGGTCGTGCCGCCGGGATACAAGCGCACGGAAGTCGGCCTGATTCCGGTTGATTGGGACGTCAAGACGCTCAATGAGCTCGGCACGTTCATGAAGGGCAAGGGCATTAAACGCGATGATGTCACCGACGATGGATTTGCCTGCATCCGCTACGGCGAAATCTACACCCGTTACAACGACTACGTCTATTCATTTGCATCACGCATCCCCGAGTCCGTGGCGCAGACAGCGCAACCGTTGAAAGCTGGCGATCTGCTTTTCGCAGGGTCTGGCGAGACGGCGGAAGAGATCGGCAAGTGTGTAGCGTATCTTGGCGAGGAAGAGGCCTACGCAGGAGGCGATATTGTCATTCTCCGACCCGTCGGGCAGAACTCGCTTTACCTTGGCCACCTTCTCAATCATGCCGTCGTCGCGGAGCAAAAGGCACGTTATGGCCAGGGCGATGCCGTTGTCCACATCAGCGCCAGAAACTTGGCAATAATAAGGCTGCCGCTACCCCCAACGACCTATGAGCAGGGTGCCATCGCCGAGGTGTTGTCGGATATGGACGGGCTGATTGCGGCATTGGAGAAGCTCATCGCCAAGAAGCAAGCCATCAAACAGGCCACTATGCAACAACTTCTCACCGGCAAGACCCGCCTGCCGGGGTTCACCGATACATGGAACGACACGACAATCGGAGCCGTGGCCGATATCCGAAATGGCTCGACACCCAGTACGCAAGTCCCCCACTACTGGAATGGCTCTATCCCGTGGTGTACCCCCACCGATATCACTGGCACCCGAGGCAAGTATCTGGAACATACTGCCCGCAATATCACTGAGGCGGGATTGGCAAGTTGCGCAGCCAGTTTGTTGCCGCCAGGCACACTCCTGCTCTGTAGCCGGGCGACGATTGGTGAACTCAAGATCGCAAGAACTCATGTCTGCACAAATCAAGGCTTTAAATCTCTGGTATGCCATGGCGGAACGTCGCATGAGTTTCTGTACTACCTCATCCAGACATTGAAGCCACAACTAATCGAACGTGCCATTGGTTCAACGTTTTTGGAAATTGGAAAGCGTGATCTTGCAGCGATTCCTTTGACGATTCCACTTGCGAATGAGCAGTCTGCCATTGCTTCGGTGTTATCGGACATGGACGCGGAGATCGAAGCATTGGAGCAGCGCCGTGACAAGACGCAGGAGCTCAAACAAGGCATGATGCAGCAACTTCTCACCGGTCGCGTACGGCTGGTCAACGGGGAGGCCACAGCATGAGTACAGTCGGCCAGCGTGAAATCAAGACCCAGGAGCGTGTCATTCAGTTCTGCAAAGATAAACTGGGCTACAGGTACCTCGGTTACTGGAAAGACAGGCTCGACAACAGTAACATCGAGGAAGACCTATTGGCGGATTGGCTGAAACGGCAGGGCTACGGCGACAAGATCATCACAAAGACCCTGCGCGAGTTGAATAACGCTGCTGAGCTTGGCGGCAGTAAGACGCTCTATGACGCTAACCAGGATGTTTACCGCCTGCTGCGCTACGGCGTAAAAGTCAAGCCCGACGTTGGCGAGCAGAACATTACCGTTTGGCTGATCGACTGGAACACCCCGGCCAACAATGATTTTGCCATCGTCGAGGAAGTGACTGTAGCCGGGAAGCACGACAAGCGACCGGATATCGTATTTTACGTCAACGGCATCGCGTTGTGTGTGCTGGAACTCAAACGCTCGACCGTCTCGGTCACAGAGGGTATTCGACAGAACCTCGACAGTCAGAAAAAGGAGTTCATCCAGTCGTTCTATGCCACCGTGCAGCTCGTGATGGCTGGCAATGATACCGAAGGCATGCGCTATGGTGTGAGTGAGACGCCGGAGAAGTACTACCTTGAATGGAAGGAGCAGGCAGACGGCTGGACGCCCAGGTCGCAGGGTGACGCTAAGTACCTTGCTCCTTGGGATGACGGCAGCATTATGAAGCTCGACTGCCAGCTTGGCTGGGTCTGTCGAAAGGAGCGTCTGCTTGAGATTATCCATGATTTCATCGTTTTCGACGCGGGCATAAAGAAAACTTGCCGCCACAACCAGTATTTCGGTGTCCGTGCCTTACAGGCTCATGTGCGCAAGCGTGAGGGCGGCATCATTTGGCACACTCAGGGCAGCGGCAAGAGCCTGACAATGGTCTGGATAGCGAAATGGATACGCGAGCATGTCAAAGACGCCCGCGTCCTGTTGATCACCGACCGGACGGAACTGGACGAGCAGATCGAAAAGGTCTTCAACGGCGTCAGCGAGAACATTTATCGCACTAAAAGCGGTGCCGACCTGGTCGGTGTACTCAATGCCACAGAGGAGTGGTTGATTTGCTCGCTGATCCATAAGTTTGGGGGTGGCGACGAGATTAGCGAGAAGGACATTGATGCTTATATTGACGACATCAAAAAGAACCTGCCGAAGGGTTTTCGCGCCAAGGGCGACATCTTCGTGTTCGTAGATGAGTGCCACCGGACGCATTCAGGCAAGCTGCACGAGGCGATGAAGGCGTTGCTTCCCGACGCGATGCTCATCGGCTTCACTGGCACACCGTTGCTGAAAAAAGATAAACGTAAGAGCATTGAGGTTTTTGGCCCGTACATCCATACGTACAAGTACGACGAAGCCGTCCGGGATGGCGTGGTGCTCGACTTGCGCTATGAAGCACGCGACATTGATCAGAATATCACGTCACAGGCGAAAGTTGACCAATGGTTTGAGGCCAAGACGAGCGGCCTGACCGACCTTGCCAAGGCACAACTGAAGCAGCGTTGGGGGACGTTACAGAAGGTACGCAGTTCGCAGGGGCGCCTCGGGAAGATCGTTGCAGACATCCTAATGGACATGGCAACTCGGGATCGCCTCAAGAGCGGGCATGGAAACGCTCTGCTGGTCACGGGGAGCATCTATTCGGCATGCTGTTTCTTTGAGCTATTTCAAAATACGGAATTGGCGGGCAAGTGTGCTATCGTCACCTCCTATAAGCCCAAAACGAGTGACAGCAAGGGTGAGGAGGCCGGTGAAGGGACGACCGAGAAGCTTCAGCAATACAACATCTACCGAAAGATGCTCGCAGCTCATTTTAACGAGCCAGAAGAAACGGCCATGAAAAAGGTCGAGGAGTTCGAGCAGGAAGTGAAGCAGCGATTCATCAAACAACCAGGACAGATGAAGCTGCTGATTGTTGTGGATAAGCTGCTGACCGGCTTTGATGCTCCGCCCGCTACCTATCTCTACATCGACAAGGAGATGCACGATCATGGACTGTTTCAGGCAATTTGTCGTGTGAACCGCCTTGATGGTGATGACAAGGAGTATGGCTACGTTATCGACTATAAAGACTTGTTCAAGTCCTTGGAGAAGTCGATTAAGGACTATACGGGCGAAGCCTTTGAAGGGTACGACACTGAAGATGTCGAGGGCTTGCTGAAAGACCGCTTGGAGAAGGGGAAGATGCGGCTTGAGGAACTCCGAGAGTCGGTCAAGGCATTGTGCGAACCGGTAGAGCCGCCGAAAGACACGCTCGCTTATGTCCGGTTCTTCTGTGCGGTTGAAAGCGGTAATGCTGAACAGTTGAAGAACAATGAGCCGAAGCGTGTTGCTCTTTACAAGTTGGTCGCCGCCCTGGTGCGGGCTTATGCAAACATAGCGAATGAAATGACCAAGGCTGGGTATTCCACCAATGAAGCGGCGGAGATTAAGGAGGAGGTCGGTTACTATGAGCAAGTGCGGGAAGCGGTTAAGCTGGCCAGTGCTGATTACGTGGACATGAAGCTTTACGAGCCTGCCATGCGCCACTTGCTGGACACGTATATTCAGGCTGAAGAAAGTGAAGTCGTCTCGGCCTTTAATGATATGACACTCATTCAGCTAATCGTCGAACAAGGCGAACAAGGTGTTGAATCCCTCCCCAGCGGCATTCGTGGCAGCAAGAAGGCTGTGGCTGAAACCATCGAAAACAACGTCCGCAGGCTGATTATTGATGAATCCGCAGTTAATCCGAAGTACTACGAAAAGATGTCGGAGCTACTCGATGCACTGATTCTCCAGCGCAAACAGGAAGCATTGGACTACAAGACCTATCTTGCCAAAATCGTGGAACTCACCAAAAAGGTCAGCAAACCCGAGACGCAGTCTGCATACCCAGCCAAATTGAACACTCCAGCGAAACGGGCTCTATACGATAACCTAGCACAGAACGAGGAACTGGTGCTTGCAGTTGACCATGCCATTTATAGCGTGAAGAAGGACGACTGGCGCGGTATGCGAGCCAAGCAAATTGAGGTTCGCAACGCAATCAAGTCCGTTCTTGGTGACAACGACGAGCTTGTGGACACTATCTACGGGATCGTGAAGGAACCCAAGAATGGTTACTGAAAAGCATGCCATCAAAGTACGCGATATATCCGTGGAGGTTGTTCGGAAAGACATCAAGAACCTTCACTTAGGCGTATATCCGCCAAACGGTCGTGTGCGCGTGGCGACACCGAGGCGGCTCAATGATGAGGCGGTTCGCCTTGCCGTGATTTCACGTCTGGGATGGATTCGCCGTCAGCAGAAGGAGTTCGATCAGCAAGTTCGGCAGTCTCGGCGCGAAATGGTTACGGGCGAAAGCCACTACTATCAGGGGCGACGGTATCTCCTTGATGTAGTAGAGCATGATGGTCTTGCATCGGTTCGCATCGCCAACAACACGAGGCTGGAGCTGCGAATTCGCCCGGGTGCGAGCCGTGATGTTCGAGAAGCCGTCTTGCTGCGTTGGTATCGACGTCGCCTGCGGGAGCAAATCCAGCCGCTGCTTTCAAAATGGGAACCTAAGGTCGGCGTCGAAGTGGCGGAGGTTCGAATAAAGAAGATGAAGACTTGTTGGGGCACTTGCACCAGCGAAGCCAGACGCATTTGGCTAAATCTAGAGCTGATAAAAAAACCTGTCAACTGCCTGGAATACATCTTGGTTCACGAAATGGTTCATCTCCTTGAACGACATCATGATGATAGATTTCGCAATTTGATGAATAGGTTGATGCCTCAGTGGCAACTTTATCGTGAAGTGTTGAACAGCGCACCACTGGGATATGAACAGTGGCGGTATTGATAAAACCTGTTGTTCAGATTTTTCAAGACAATTATATTGATAGAGCGTGCCCTTCGCCTGCTTCTCAAAGATCGGTTGTCCTGTTGTCTGTTTTTCGCGCCATGGTTGACTTCCTTCCTTCTCAATTATCGAGTTTGGCTGAAAAACGAGCGAACAGTGAAAAAAAAAAGCTCGAATGGCCAAAATTCGAGCTTTTTTCTGCTTAAATTGGCGGAGAGGGGGGGATTCGAACCCCCGGTAGGCTTTTAAACCTACGACGGTTTAGCAAACCGCTACTTTCGACCACTCAGCCACCTCTCCGATGGTGAACAGCCTTAATAATATGCCCCTTGATTCGTGTTTGGCAAACCAGAAAAGAGAAAAAAGCGTAATGGGTGTAATAGGTGACCGATTGACACCCGGAGTTCCGGTAAGCTGCAGAGCTAGGGCGCCCCGGGGAAGGCGCTTGAGTGGACAGTGGACAATGGACTTTAGTGGACATTTGTGGACGTCAGTAGACGATGGACTGTGGACGGAAGTGGACTTTAGTGGTGAGTGGACTGTGGACGGACGTGGACTTTAGTGCCGGACGCACCGCACCTCGCCTCCGTCCAGTGCCGGACGCACCGCACCTCGCCTCCGTCCAGTGCCGGCACTTTAGTGCCGGACGCACCGCCCCTCGCCCCTTTCCTGAGACCGCTGCTCGTCGGAAACCCTCGCATCAATCAGTGACCGATTACAGATTTCGCACAGGTGAGGCAAGCGCTTGCAAGTACTTTCCTGCAAGTTCGGGCTATATTATGACTGCCGCGAGAAAGGCCTCGGCCAGGTCTGCACTCGCCGGCCTGCCCACAACAACGCAAACTTCCTCCCTGATTGACGGTATCATGATATCCAGTTTCGATCCAGTCTGCCCCTGGTGGCTGATAGCCCTGTGGCTGCTGCTCATGCTCGCCATGGCCGCCTGGACCTACCGACGCCTGCGCGCACATGTCCAGACCTCATATCGCTTGCTCATGCTGAGCCTGGAAATCGTCCTCGCTCTGCTTGGCCTGATCCTGTTGACCCAACCTCTCCGCACCGTCAAACGCCCAGAGCCAGGTTCATTCCGAATTGCAGTCCTGGCTGACCAGTCGCTCAGCATGAACACACTGGACGGCAACCAGACCGAAAGCCGTCGGCAAATCTTAACCCGACTGCTGAATCGCGAGACGACGCCGCTGCAACGCCTGTCTGCCCAGGGCCGGCTGGATATACACGGCTTTGCTGATGACTGCCAGCCAGTAATCTACGACGGCAGCACGCCCCTACTGGAACCCCTGCCAGGACGGACGCCCCTGGGCCCGACCCTGCGCCAATTCCTGAACCAAGACGTCGCCGCGCCGCTGGGGGCGGTTCTGATGATGTCAGACGGACGCAGCAATGCCGGCGAGCCGACCATGGAAGTGGCCAAGTTGTACCGTGCCAATGGCATCCCGGTGTCGTGCGTTGGCATTGGCCAGGCCGGCGCCGCCCGCGACCTGAAAGTGCAGGCCGCGGCCGACGCCGTGTTGGCCCAGCGCGATGACGATTTCACGGTCAGCGCCGTGGTTTCCAGTGCATATACAACGCCGCAGACTGTGACCGTCAGCCTCCAGGAACACGGCGTCACCTTATCCACCCAGGAAATCACCGTCCCTCCAGGCAAGTCGGCCAATGTGACTTTCACCCACAAAACACCTGTCGCTGGCCACCACACATATGCGTTCCGAATTGATCCGCCGACAGACGACAGCCGACCTGACAATGACCTGGACTTCATCAGCGTCAACGTGCAGGAGCCACCTGCCTTCCACATTCTCTATTTAGGCGGCGGACTCGACTGGGAATGGCGATTCCTCAACATCTACGCTCAAAGCAATGACCAAATCAACATTGCGGCCATCATCAAGACCGGCCCAGAGTCATTCTTTCTCGCTGGCATTCCTGAAGAGCCGGGTCAGCCGCTGAAGGCATTCCCGTCCGACACAACATTCTATGATAACTACGACGCCGTGATTCTGGACAGCCGGGCAGCAGCGATGTTCAACGATGACGCGGTGGCGTCCTTGCGCGCCTTTGTCGAAAACAAAGGCGGCGGCATTTTACTGCGCGGTCCTGTTGACGCGCTGCCAGCGCCGTTGCGGGAGCTTCTGCCGGTACAGGACGTCCAAGCTCTCAGGGCTACCCGCGAGACGCGTCCAATAGTCAGCCGCGACTTCATCTTTGCCCGTGACCTCGCCGGCACTCTGCGCTCTGCCCAGGGCATTTTTCTGCCGGCAGGCACACTCGTCCGCCCAGCCATTGGCCTTAAACGCGCGGCTCGGCCAGCACTGACGCTTCCCGGCTTGCCGGAAGGCCAGGGTGTCCTGCTGGCAGGCATGGGCTTTGGCGCTGGCCGCTGCGCCTATCTCGGCCTGGAAAGCACCTGGCGCTGGCGTCTGAGCGCTGCCAGCGGCCAACTGGCGCATGAGACGTTTTGGAATCTCATCCTGGTCTGGCTCAGCGAAACCAGCAAGCCGCGCGTCAAAATGCACAGCAGCGGCGCCAAGGCGGGCCTCGGCGAAGAGTTGCGCCTTGATATAGACGTGCTGGGAGACGACTTCCGCCCTGCCCCTGACGCACGCATCTTAGCAGTCATTCAGACGCCGGACGGACAGACCCGCGAAATCGCCCTGGCGCCAGCCGATGAGGTGATTGGACGCTATGAAGCAGCCTACTACCCGACCGTGGCCGGAGAACACCGGGTTAACTATGACATCCGCCTGCCAGCCAGCCGTCTGACCCGAACCACCAGCTTTGTGGCGCGACCAATCGGCGTGGAAGCGGAAAACACCGCCTTCAACGAAGAATTGCTGCGCGATCTGGCCAGAGTCACGGGCGGACGTTATTACACTCCGGAAGAATTCCTGGCGCAAGGATATTCCCTGCCGCTGTCACCGCTTCTGCCGATGCGAGAGGAAACCCGACCCCTGGCATCCTCCTGGCTGCTCGTCATCCTATTCTGCGGCAACGCACTGCTCTTCTGGTGGCTGCGACGACGCATCGGACTCAAGTAATTTTAGGGGCGAATTCCGGCACTAAAGTGCCGGCACTGGACGGAGGCGCGTATCCATGCGGGCGCAAGATGACATAAATCATCCCAGCGAACAAAATTCAGATGATACTGCCAAAACCTATTTGCAAAACACCTTGTTGACAGTTATTTTTCCAGCGTGTCCAGACTTCAGCCCACCCCCCAAGAGGGGGTCACCACTTAAATTCTGCCGTGCGAGGTCGCCGTCATGCTTGAAGCGCCGTCCTCATCGTCCTCTTCTCACCGCATCGCAATTGCCCTGGGCGGCAATCTTGGCGACCCTGCGGCTTCTTTTAAGTACGCCGTGACCTTGCTGGCGACTGGCGGCGTACGTGACATCTGCAAAGCGCCTTTGTTCATCACCACGCCGGTTGACTGTGTGCCAGGCACGCCCGATTTCGTCAATAGCGCCCTCACCGCATCCTGGGACGGCTCCCCTGAAGAACTGCTGCGGCTTTGCCAGACTATTGAGCAACGCCTGGGTCGACCTGCCCAACACAGCAGCCGGGAAAGCCGCGTCATTGACCTCGACATCCTCCTTTTTGACTTTTTAAGCCTGGATTCTCCAAACCTCATCATCCCGCATCCTCGGCTCCGTTTGCGCAGATTTGTCCTTGAGCCCCTGGCGCAAATTGCCCCGGACTGGCCAGTGCCCCCAGACGGCCAGACTGTGCAGCAGCTTCTGCTTCAGCTGACCGCCCCGCCGTCTTGAACAATACAACAACACCGCGGCACGCCCTCGCCCTGCCCCCTCTGCCAGGAGAACATCCCATGCACACTCCGCAACCTCTGTCGCTCGGCATCATCGGCATGACCGAGGGCAACGGCCATCCTTATTCGTGGAGCGCCATCTTCAACAACTATGACCGTGCAGCGATGACTGCGGAATGTCCGTTCCCGGTGATTCCCGCCTATCTCAACCGGGTTCCGCCGGAAACCATTGGCATCCCGGGCGCCAAGGTCACCTGCGTTTACTGCGACCGCCGCCAGGATGCCGAGCACGTCGCGCGCCTGTCACGCATTCCTACCGTGGTCGACCGGCCTGAAGACATGATCGGACAGGTTGACGCCGTCCTGATCGCCACTGACATCGGCGCCGAACACGTCCAGCGCGCCCGGCCTTTCCTGGATGCCGATATTCCGGTCTTCATTGACAAGCCCTTGTGCGACAATCGCGAAGACCTCGCCTTCTTCAGCGCCCGCGTCGCTGCCGGCGCCTGCCTGCTCTCCTCCAGCGCTTTGCGCTATGCCAAGGAGTTGGCGCCCTATTGCAACGGCAATTTCCATGAAATCGGCGAGCCGCGCTCCATTGTTTTGAGCGCCGCTAAAAAGTGGGAGACCTACGGCATCCACGCCCTCGAAACCGTATATCCACTGTTGGGTCCCGGCTTTGAAAGCATTCGCAATACTGGCAGCGAGCGCCGCAACATCGTCCACATCAAACATCGTCGGGGCGTTGACGTCGTCATTGTCAACATCTACGACCAGCCGTATTCGGCCGGCATTCAGATTGGCGGCACTGAAGGCTGCCTCACCATCCGTCTGGCAGACACCTATTCGACGTTTCGGGCGCAGCTGGTCGCCTTTGTCGACTACCTGCGCAGCGGCGTCCGGCCTTTTCCTTTCAGCCAGACTGAAGAGTTGATGCGTCTCGTCATCGGCGGCATTGAGAGTCGCCAGCAACAGGGAAAGGAAATCATGGTATGAACGTCCTGAGCAGTTTTTCTTTGCAGGGCAAAACCGCGCTTTTGACTGGCGGGGCCGGGTTGTACGGCCGTCAGATGACCCAGGCGTTGGTCGAAGCCGGCGCCACCACCTTCATCGCGTCCCGCAACCTTGAGCAGCTTACTGCGGTCGCGAACGAATACGGCGCCAAGGCCCTGGAGCTTGACCTGGCCAGTGAGACGTCCATCACTGCCGTCGTCAACGCCGTCACTCGTCAGACCGGTCGCCTTGACATCCTCGTCAACAACGCCGTCACCCGTTGCGCTTGCAGTGGTGAAGACATCAGCATGGCTCAGTTTGACGAAAGCCTGCACGTCAACGCCTCGGCGCTGTTTGTCCTCACTCGACTGGCCGCCGAAGAAATGAAGAAGAACCGCAGCGGCTCAATCATCAACATCGGCTCCTACATGGGCCTGCTGGGACCCAATCCGGTCAACTACGTCGGCACGAACATGAAGACCAGCTCGCCGATCTATTTTTACGAAAAGGGCGGCATGGTCAACTTCACCCGCTGGGCAGCCAGCCACTATGGCGGATACGGCATCCGCGTGAACTGCGTCAATCCCGGCGGCTTTTTCAATCATCAGCCCGAGGCCTTTGTGCGGCAATACAGCGCCAATACCATGCTGGGGCGGATGGCTAATGACACCGACCTCAAGGGCATTGTCGTCTTCCTAGCCTCGGACGCGTCAGCCTACATCACCGGCGCTAACATCCCGGTCGACGGCGGCTACAGCGCAAAATGAGTCCGCGACCATAATGATGTTGGACGCAACGACGGCCTGTAGATAATCGCTGTTTTTTTACGTACTATGTGTTCCGTGGTTAAAAAAACAACCCAAAACAAAAATCCGTACTACTATCAGCGAACTTCTTGTTTTTTGGGAAAGATTTTCTTCAAAACGGCGTTTATGTGTCACCCCTGGCGGGGCTCAAAATTATAATCCGTCCACCCAGGGCTGCGCTCGCCCTTGGCGGGCTTCGCTTACCCTGGGCTTTTATGTTGTAGCCC
>JAAZKI010000254.1 GCA_012799905.1 Lentisphaerota bacterium
AATCCAGGGCGCACTTAATGTCCATCGCCACATAGTCAATCCGGTCGATGACAGCTTCCAGCACGGTTGGCTGGCTGCCATTCGTGTCCAGCTTGATGGCAAAGCCATGGCGTCGAAAAAAGTCAATCGTCTCCGGCAGGCTCGCCTGAATGGTCGGCTCGCCGCCGCTGATCACGACGGCCTTGACCCACTGCCGCTTAAAGCGCTGGCAAATCTCCTCCAGCTCATCCCAGGTGTAGTTCTTGCCATCGCCGGCCAACAACGTGACATTATGGCAGAAGCCACAGCGGAAATTGCATCCCCGGGTAAACATCAACGCCGAAAGCCGGCCTGGATAATCAACCATGCTGGCATGCCGCTGAAGAGCGTGAATCGCTGAAAAAGAAGACATTGGAAAAACGTAATGGGACACAGTTAAAGATTAACCGCCAAGACGCCGAGGACGCCGAGATTTTTTGAGTCTGCCGCGCAGTGGCAAAAACGCTAAAAGCGCGAAACATACGGCAGGCTAAAGCCTGAACTACGTACGGCCCCTGCCTCGCTCAGCCAGCGGCGACGCGGTCAGCCTCCTTCAGGACTGCCTCCAGCATCGCCGGCGTGATGATGCCCTTGCCTTCGTCGCTGTAATCTGTCTGCAAACCAATATATTGGTACAGACGCGAGCGTCGGCAGACTGGGTCTTCCGCGCCGGGGGTCGGATTTTCGATGTAGCTTTCGCTGCCGTCCTCGTCAATCCGCGTCACCAGCATTGCCGGTATGCGGCTCGGGTTCAGGCACTGCGCCAGGCAAAACGCAATCAAGCCGTCCTCAGTGCCCAAATCCTGGTATTTCTTGACAAACCGCCCCTGCCACGGCGGCGACGCCAGCAACGTGTCCAGGCGACGGTTGAGCATAGCGCATTTCGCGCATCCTTCCTTGCCAAACACGTGAACCACATATTTCAAATTATCTTCTGCCATCCTGCACCTCGCTGACCACCTTCAGGCCAAAATTCACCTTACTGCAAACAAAATCAGTCGCCGCCGTCTGCCCGATTCATCACTGGGCGGCTTCCACGGCGTAGCGGCCTTTCTGGCGAGCCACCAATTCGCCGTAGCGCTTGGATTTGTTCCAATTCTGAATCTTGCTGAAATAGCCTACCACGCGGGTTTCGCCCACAACTTCCTGGGAGCCGCACTGCTGGCAGCTCTCCTGCAAGCCCCGCGACTGATGTCCGCACTTCTCGCAATACGTGAACTCTGGCGAAATCGTCACCTGCGCCGACTGCGTCCGCATAAACACTTCCTGGATCAATTCAGCAATTGCTGCGGACGACGGCCGCTCCTCACCGATAAATGCGTGCGTAATCGCCCCAGACTCAATCACGCTGTGGAACATCGCCTGCTTCTCGATGCGCTCCACCAGGCAAACCGGCGCTTCCGCTGCCAAATGAATTGAATTGGTATAGTAGACAGCGTCCTCCGGCCCCTTGACGATGTCCGTGGCCTCCTGTGGGTAATAGATCAGGTCAGCCTTGGCCAGGCGGCGCGCGGCGCTTTCTGCGGGCGATTCCTCCAGCGTAAATTTGAGTCCGTACTGCTTCGAGTACTGCCTGGCGCGCAGGAACATATGCGAGACAATCCGCAGGGCCATGGCAAACGACTCTTCCGACTCATGCATTTCCTTGCCGGTGATGAACTTCACCGCGTCGTTGACGCCGATCAGGCCGATGATGTAGGTCGCCTTGTCCAGCTCAACGTATGGCCGACCATCGCAGGCTACCTTGCCGATCTGCCACAACGGCCGACCCGGCCCGCTCATCATCTCCGCAATCTTTGCCTTCTTCTGCAAGTGCGCCTTCACCGCCAAATCCATGGTCTGGTCAATCTCCTCCAACAGTCCTTCCACCGTCTTCTGACCGCGGCGAGCCGCCCGATACGACGCTTGCGGAATGTTGATCGTCACATTCTGGAAACCACAGAACCGCATGGATTCCGGGTGCTTCAGCATCCGGTTGTCGTCAATCGTCGTGCGCAGCCGGCAGCACGCTGACAGGGTGACTTCATCCCGGTCGAAAACAAAATACGTCGAGCCGTTCTTGCTGGCCAGATCGCAGGCTTCCAGGAAGATGCGGTACTGTTCCGGGTCATCGAACGTCTCCTGGCTGATGTGGAAATCGCATTTGGGGAATTCAAACACGCGGCCATTGCGATCGCCCTCACCCCAGACCTTCAACAGAGCCGACGTGAACCGGCGGGCTTCCGGGATATAGTCGCCATACGTCATCAGATGCTCGCCGCGGGCCTTCAGGTCAGCCTCCGGTTCTGCTGCATAGTGCACGCCATCCTTCGCGGTATGCACTTCCCGCAGAACCAGGCGTTTCGAGCCGTCGGCCTCAACCACATACAGGTCCATCAGTTTGTTGCCGGCCGCGTCCGTATCAGTGCGCAGCACTTCCTCCAGGGGCACGACCTCGCCGTCAGCCCGCCGCAGCATGTACTTGCCGCCTGGGCCGATGGCCGGCACCTCTCGCAGATATTTGGGCACGCCGGTGTGGATGTTGAAGTCCAGGAACAAGGTCTGGCCGCCGCGCGAGAACGCGTTTTGCGAACCGTTGAAAATCAATTCCTGCGCAATCTGGAACACCTCCTTGTCGGTCAGACCGACCAAGTACGGCGCATAGAAGATGTTGATGTAGGCAATCCCCAGCGCGCCGGCGTAGTTCGCCTGCATTGACGCCAGGAACGTATTCAAATGCCCGGTCAGCACCGACGCCGACCGCGCCGGATTCGACTCAGTGTTGAGGTTGGAAAGATCACGCAAGCCGTATTTCTTGATGTATTCAATCGAATGCGACGAGCAATACACGCGATGCGGGTAGCCAAGGTCGTGCAGATGCACGGCGCCGGTGTCGTGCGCCTCCTTCACTTCAGGGCTGAAAATCGTATCCAGGCCCCATTGCTTCAGAACCAGCTCGGCGATGCTCAGGTTGACCGCTTCCGGGTTGTTGCTCACGATATTGCTGTTCTCGGTCGGCTTCATGTACATCAAATTTTCGATGAACTCGCGCGGTATTTGGTACAGCGACAAGTCCTCCAGGCGGTTCTTGTAGCCGCGTTCGATCAGGACGTTGTTCACCATCGCCCGGATCAAATTCGTCTCCACCCGCTTCATATTGCTGGCGATAATTTGATTCTCCACCTCCTTGGCCACGCTGACCGCCGCCTCCTCGTCCATGCGCAGAACTTCTATCAGTTTCGTGGAGATGCGGGTGCGGTCCCAGGGCAGGATGTCGCCCTGGGTCGTCGACTGCACCAGCAGAAGCGTCTGATCCGTCAAGTCGCTCTTGTCTTTGCTGGCGCTGGGATCGCGCACCTGGATCGCTGCCCGCGCCCGCTCGCGCATCTTCCGATAACGCTTGAACGCCGCAACCGTCGCTGACAGATTGTGCTCCGACATGACGATCTCCACCATGTCCTGCACATCCTCCAGCTGAGGAATGCGCTGGCCGTCCTCGTCCGGAAGCGTGTAGTACTCGCACAGCGGATTGTCCAGCTGAGCCACCACCTCGTCCGCAATCGCCGTCGCAACGCTGTCGTCAATCTCTTCGCCGTTCTGACGCGCCGCTGCCTCGCCGGCTTTCAAAACCGCTTGCGCGATCTTTTCCGGCCGAAAAGGCACTAAGTGCCCATCCCGCTTGCGAAAATACTGGAACGGAACCGGTTCGCCATTGCCTGTCATAATCATGTCTTGCCCCTTTTTCCTAGTACAACTAATCCAAAATTATATTGTAAGAGTGCGACTTCCAACTTTTGGGAATACCCTAACAGCTTGATCCATGCAGACCAGACGCACTTCTAAAACGCCGTTGAGACCTTTAAGACAAAAAAAGTGCCTATATGTTTTTGGACACATA
>JAAZKI010000594.1 GCA_012799905.1 Lentisphaerota bacterium
CGCCATCCGGCTGTTCAGACTGAATAGTCAAAAAACGATAGGCCAAATCGCGAATCCGCATGCAATTCTATCCCGACGAACAACAATCATATACAAAAATTTCCGTATATTCCGTGTATTCAGTGGTTACAACAACAACCCAAAAAACAAAAATTTCGTGTCTTTTCGTGTTTTCCGTGGTTAAAAAAATAGGTTGTGGACGGCGAGTCCACCCTAAGTCCTTTCATGTTTTTCGCGGTTATCAAAAATTGCACCTACGACAGCCAGAAGTCCGTACTGCCGGAAGATATTTTTGTGCTTTAGGGTGGCGTTTTGGCTGTGAAGGCGTTACAGTTACAGTCAGTTTTCCGTGAGTGGCAAAAGGTCATTAAGCCAAAAGCGATGGCGCCGCTCCTGGCGGCATCTTCGGCTAAGTCGGGTAATTGGGCGAGGCAACGTACAAAAAAGGCGGTGGTTATGGAAACAGTATTGGAGTTGTTGTCTGGGCCGGGCAATCCGCGGAATTCAGAGGGGGCGTTTGTCACCTTAAAGGACGGACGGATTCTGTATGTCTATACGCGTTACAACGGCACTTCCTGGGCTGATCATGCCAGCGCTGATTTGGCCAGTCGCGAGAGCCGGGATGGCGGTCGAACCTGGAGCGACTCGGATCGCATTGTGGTGAAAAATGAAGGCAACGCAAATATCATGAGCGTGTCGCTGCTGCGGCTGCAAGATGGACGCATCGCGTTGTTGTACCTGCGTAAGGACACGCAGCCGGACGGCAGCGTCACATGTCTGCCGTGGCTGCGCTTTTCCGTGGACGAAGCCGAGACCTGGAGCGAACCGCAGAAGGTCGTGCATTTCCCGGGGTATTGCGTCGTCAATAACGACCGTTTGATACAGTTGTCGAGCGGTCGGCTGCTGATTCCGATTGGTTTTCACCGCTACGCCTCTTATCGCAAGGAGAACGAGATTGTG
This sequence comes from Lentisphaerota bacterium, assembly GCA_012799905.1. Lineage (GTDB taxonomy): Bacteria > Verrucomicrobiota > Lentisphaeria > Oligosphaerales > Oligosphaeraceae > JAAZKI01. The sequence continues at coordinate 961 of JAAZKI010000594.1, forward strand.
GTCACGATTGACGGCCGCAGCATAGCCTGCTTCCAGTATTCTGATGACAGCGGCGCGACCTGGCAGGAGGCGACGCAATGGATTTATCCGCCGTCTGCCCAGAGCCGTACCGGCCTGCAAGAGCCTGGCGTGGTCGAATTGCGCGATGGTCGATTGCTGGCGTGGTTCCGGACCGACCAAGGCTGCCAGTACAAGGCGTTTTCAAGCGATCAGGGCATGACTTGGAGCGCTGCAGCGCCGGCGCCGGAGTTTCTCAGCCCGACGGCGCCATTGTCGATGCGGCGTTGTCCGCGCGACGGCCGGTTGCTGGCAGTGTGGTGCGACCATTCGCCGTATTGGAAATTTGCCCGCGACCCTAAGCTCAGCTGGGGTCGGACGCCGCTGGCGCTGGCCTGGAGTGACGATGATGGCCAGACCTGGCGCGATCACCGGCTGCTGGAGACTGATCCCGCAGCTGGATTCTGCTATATTGCGATTCATTTCACTGACGACGCTGTCCTGCTGGCATACTGCTGCGGAGGCAAGGCCCGCGGAACCGGCGTCTTGCAGGATTCGCGATTGGTGCGGATTCCGTTTTGATGGTTGCCTCATCGGCAGGCAGTTTGATTCGTCGTAATTTTGATCATTTCTAAGCAGGAAGAGAGTAGTATTATGTCCCAGCCAGTTGTTTTGATTGTTGGTGCGCATCACGAAGAGGTCGAGGCCGAATTTCCCAATATCGCGGCGGCGTTGTCGCTGGCCGGTTGTCGGGTCGTGATTTTGAATCCGATTGGAGGTTGGAATTGGACGGCGATCCGCAGCTTGGAGGGCGATGGCCGGACGCGGACGATTGTGGACGCAACAGCTGCTGCCGCGGCGTTGGGCTGCAAGAAGGTGATCTGGGACTACCCGATCGCCTTGGCGCCTGAGCAAGAAGGCGAACTGAAGCGTCGCATGGCCGCTTTTTTCTGCGATTTACAGCCGGATATCTTGCTGATGCACTGGGCTAAGGACAGCCATCCAGACCACCGGCTAGTCGCCAATCTGACCCGGCACGTCGCCAGCGCTGCGCCCAACCTGGTCGACGACCGCATCACCACTCTCGCGATCAAGGAAATCTACGCCTTCCAGACAGGCGTGGGGCAGGCGTACGACTTTGCGCCGGATATGCTGGTCAAGACGGACGATGAGACGATGCGGCGGGCACATGCGGCCTTGGACTGCTTTCGGAATACCGTGCCCGAGTTTGCGGAGATGTGGCGCGCGAACGTCGTGGCCAAGGCCAATTATTGGAAGATGCTGGGCAGCGATACGCCGGCTGAGGCTTTGAAATTCATCGGCCCGCGGCTCCCATTGGATGGTTTTTTGCTGAAGAAGATACTGGGCGACCGTCTCGTCAGCACGGCGTTTGATCGTTACTGCCAATGGACGTTTTGAGGCCGGGCGGTCGTGATTGACTGCTCAGGGTCAGCGGGAGATGAAATACGGAATGGACAAGAAGCTGGTCATCATTTGGTGCAGTGCTGCGGTCGTAGCGGCGGTGCTGTCTTGGTGGCTGCTGCGTCCGGTTCGGGATGACGCTGCTGTTTCATCGGCGTCGACGGTGCGGGTGCTGCTGGAGCAGGAAGGCGGGGGCGGGCTGGGGATGCCGCAGCTGTCAGAGGAGGCTGGGCTCGTTGTTGTCGGCGATGCTCAGGGGCGGGTGTGGTTCTGGGAGCTGGGGGATGGGTCGGGGCAGCCGAAGAAGAACGACGTCACCCTCGGAACTGCGCCGATTGCGGCCGCACCGACGTTGGCCAGGGATGACCTCTGGCTGGTCGGTGACGAAGGCGGCGTCATGCATTGCTTCATGCGTTCAGGTCAAAGTCGCTGGCAATTCAAGACCGGGGATCAGATTCTAGGCGAGGCGCTGGTTTACGGCAATTTGGTCATCTTTGGTTCCTACGACCAGTCGCTCTATGCCGTCGGATTAGAGGACGGACAAGAGCGCTGGCGTCAGGAAACCGGCGGCTACATCAATGGCCGACCTGTGCTGGAGGCGGAAAATGGCTGGCTCATCATCGGCAATTGCGAAGGGAAGCTGGTGAAATTTTCGGCTGCTGACGGCAGTGAACTGGCCAGCCTTGACCTCGGGTCGCCGATTCCGGAGACGCCGGTTCTCGACCGCGGACTTTGTCTTGCCCTGACCCACTCCGGCGAGCTGGTCGCGGTCGACATAGCGTCATTTACGGTATCCTGGCGGGTGCAAAGCGAGGGCAGCTTTGTCAGCTCGCCGGCAATCATCGGCTCGGCCGTGGTTTTGACGACGTCGGCCGGCCTGGTTCATGTCTATTGGCCGGAAAGCGGCAAATGGCAGCATGATGTGACGGACGGCATGGCGGTCACGCCAGTGGCGGGCGGCAGTGGGGCGGTGGCGTATGGCGTCACCACGGATGGCCAGCTGCTGCGGTTTGTCGTTGCCGACGAGGTGACAACGACTGTCTTGCACGATTTTCAGCGTGACTGCGACCAGGGCGCGGTGGTCGGTGCGCGGCATGTGGTGTTTGCTGCTTTGGATGGAACCTTGATCGTGGTGGAGGTGCAGTGATGGGGCTGAGGGTGCGAGAGCTGCACAAGGTGTTTTCGCACGGTGACGGCGACGTGGCGCTGTTTGGCGGACTGTCGTTTGAGCTGGCGTCGGGCGGCAGCCTGGCTTTGACCGGCCCGTCTGGCAGCGGCAAGACGACCTTGCTGCGACTGATAGCCGCCCTGGAGACGCCGACGGCCGGGGAAATTTGGGTCAATGACGTGCGGGTTGACCGGCTGAGCGGCGAGGCCGCCCGCGATTTCCGTTTGCGGAATATCGGCTTTGTGTACCAGGAGCACCGTCTGCTGCCGCAATTGACGGCCCTGGAGAATGTAGCCTTGCCCGGAGTAGCAGCCGGCGAGGAATGTACGGAACGCTTGCGGCACTTGCTGGAGATAGTCGGTTTGGCAGACAAGGCCAATCATTTTCCAGAGCAGCTTTCCGGCGGCGAACGGCAGCGGGTGGCGGTCGCGCGCGCACTGGTGATGCGCCCGGCGCTGGTATTGGCAG
>JAAZKI010000549.1 GCA_012799905.1 Lentisphaerota bacterium
CCCCTAAAACAAAGCCCCTCGCCCCTTTTCTGACTCCGCTACACGCCAGAACCTCGAGTATCAATCAGTGACCGATGCGGCATGGCTATGTGAAGGCTGACCAGCTGACTTGCCATTCGCCTTTGGAATGCTATAGTAAAGACGTTTTTTGCACCTGTCCGCCTGCCTGTGCAGCACCTATCCACGGAGGACTTCGAGCAGCCCGGCTTCCTCCTATTCCGGCTCCAGGTTGCGGATATTGCCTCAACATAACCATACCCTGTCATCAACATCTGTAAAAGTACGGAGAAACCACCATGTCAAAAAATGGAGATCGCGTCATCCGGATCATTGTCGACCAACTGGGCGTCAAGGAAGAGCAAGTTCAGCCCGATGCTAAATTCGTCGAAGACCTCGGCGCCGACTCTCTCGACACGGTCGAGCTGGTCATGGCCCTGGAAGAAGAATTCGGCACCCAGATTCCTGATGAAGAGGCCGAACTGCTGACCACGGTCGGAGAAGCGATCAGCTACGTGGAAGGGAAAATCGGCACTGGCGACGATGATGGCAACGCCTGACGCCCCGCAAGGGCTTTCGCAAGGCGATTGGCCTCGACAGACCAAGATGCCGCCTTCCCCCTCCCCTGTTCAGTAATGACAGCAGAGGTCTGAGCGAGGTCACATCCCATCGCCACGGATGTGACCTTTGCTTTTTCAATCAATATGTTCCACCAAAGCGGCAGCAGCATCTCCGCGCCGACGTTCATCACGCTTTCTGGTTATCCGCGCCCGCATTCAACAACCACAACCCGCGGTTGAATCAATAAGGTCATGCCTCGCTGCACTTTTGCTCCAGGCACGAATGGAGGTCTTCATGACCGCTTCCCGAAGAGTCGTCGTCACCGGTGTAGGAGTCGTTTCTCCGCTGGGAAACACCGTCTCCGAAAACTGGTCCGCACTGCTGGCCGGTAAATCCGGCATTGATAAAATCACGCATTTTGACGCCAGCGACTACCGATGCCAGATCGGCGGCGAAGTCCGAAATCTGGATTTGGCGCCGTTGATGGAGCCTAAGGAAATCCGCCATCACGACCCATTTTGCCAATTTGCCGTAGTGGCGGCGGAACAGGCTGTGGTTCAAGCCGGCTTGAAGGACAGTGCGGCCTTTGACCCAACCCGCGTCGGCGTGCTGGTGTCCTCCGGCATCGGCGGCTTGATAACCCTGTCAACCCAAATTTCCAATTTGAACACCAAGGGCCCAGGCCGCGTCTCGCCGATGACCGTGCCAATGATGATTTCCGATATGGCGGCCGGACGGCTCGCCATCCGCTACAATTTCCAAGGCCCCAACTTCGGCATTGTCAGCGCTTGCGCCACTGGCCTGCACGCCATCGGCGAAGCCTACTGGGTCATCCAACGCGGCGACGCCGACGTCATGCTGGCCGGCGGCGCCGAGGCCAGCATCACCCCAATCGGCCAGGCCGGCTTCTCCGCGCTGCGGGCCTTGTCCGAACGCAATCACGAACCGCAGCGCGCCAGCCGACCGTTCGACCTGGAACGAGATGGCTTTGTCCCAGCCGAAGGCGCGGGCGTGCTCGTTTTGGAAGACGCCGAACATGCCCGTCGGCGCGGCGCTGAGTTCCTGGCCGAAATCGTCGGCTATGGAGCGACGGGCGACGCCTTCCACATCACTGCCCCGCATGCGGAAGGCGACGGCGCGGCACGCGCCATTGCCATGGCCTTCCAGCATGCGCGGCTTCCGATTGACGCGCTCGGCTATGTCAATGCTCATGGCACCTCAACGCCGCTCAACGACAAAGTCGAGACCATCGCCCTCAAACGCGCCCTCGGCGACCACGCCCGGCGCGTCGCCATCAGCAGCACCAAATCCATGACCGGGCACATGCTCGGCGCTGCTGGCAGCTATGAATCGGTCGTCTGCATCGAAGCGCTGCGCCACGGCTGCATTCCGCCGACCATTAACCTGGAAACGCCTGATCCTGACTGCGACCTGGACTATGTCCCGAACCAGGCCCGGGAACTGAACTTCAAGCTGGCCCTTAACATCAGCATGGGATTCGGCGGACACAACGCGGCTGTCCTCTTTCAGACTCCCGCCTGACCCCGCCATCAGCTCCTTTCTCTCCGGCTATGAGCGAGAACACTTCCAATCAGCCGGGGTCTACTTCAGACCCCCAGGCAGAGACGATGATCACGGTTAACGGCCGACGCTATAAGCGCCGCGACTCAACCGCGACGCTCATCTGCTTTCTGCTGCTGTGGGCGCTCTGCTACGTCTGCCTCCTGTTCAGCCGCGGCACCCGAACCAGCCTCCCCACCCTGCCAGAACAACTCGACACCCTGATTGGCCAGGTCGCCAGCGAAAATATCATCGCCGAAGTCGATTTCTGCTACACCGCCCCCCGCGCAACCACTCCAACCCCTAACGGCCATACCGTCGTCATTGAGGCCATCACACCAAAAGTGTTGACCAAAGACCGCCCAGGCGGACTGCTGCGCAGCGTCCAGGCTGACACCCCTATCATGCGCCAAGGGGAAATCATCACTGCCGAGACAGTCGCCCGCCTTCAAGCCTACCAGCACGTCTTCGCACAACTGACCGCCAAGATGCGCCGGCTCCTGCCACTCCACCAATCGGCGCTTCTGTGCGGACTGGTGCTGCTCTGCTTCGGATGCGGACTGTTCGCCATCAAACAGCAACTTTTTTCTCAGGTCGACCGAATCATCCTGCTGACCATTTTTTTGGGCCTGCACGTGGTCTTGACGCTGGTCTCGCAGAAGATGTTTGCCGAATACATCAATGGCACTTCACTGCAGCTGTGCTCGCTGCTGCCCCTGTGCCTAGTCCCAGCTCTCACCTCAAATCTGCTGGGGCGACGTATTGGTTTCTGCACCGTACTGCTGCTGTCCGCCCTGACGCCGCTGCTGATTGGCGGCGAAAACTTATTTCAAGTCTACCTGTTTTCGCTGTTTGGCGGCATTGCCGGCGCCATGCTTTTCCACGACATCCACAACCGCCTGGGCTTCCTGCTAGGCGGACTGGGCGTGACCGCTACGATTATCGGCCTCAATCTGTTTTTCGCCTGGAGTCAGCCGCTGCCCTGGACCTGGAGCAGTTTTTCGCCCTTCTGGACCTCGATTCTCTATCTCGCCTGCGGCAACGCCCTGCTGGTCATCCTGGCTCTGCTGCTGGTTCCGCTGCTGGTCGAACGTTTCTTTAACGTCGTTACGGCGTATAAACTAAATGAGCTGAATGATCGCGACCATCCCCTGCTGCAACGCCTGCGGGAAGAAGCCCCCGGCACCTACGAGCACAGCCTCGATGTCGCCCGACTCGCCGGCGAAGCCGCCCGCGCTATCGGCGCAAACGCCGGCCTGGCTGAAGTATGCGCATATTTCCATGACATCGGCAAACTCTACTCCCCCAAAATGTTCGGCGAAAACTTGTCGGAAAATGAAGCTAACCCGCACGACAGCATGACCCCGCAAGAAAGTTGCCAGGTGCTGCGCGAACACGTCCGATTCGGCATCGAACTGGCACGCAAATACCGCTTGCAAAGGCCGATCTGCGAAGCAATCGCCCAACATCATGGCGACAGCATAATTCCCTTCTTCTACCAAAAAGCCCTGACCCAGGCCAAGCAGGAAAATCTCCCGCCGCCAAGTCTGCGCGATTTCAGTTATGATGGAACTAAGCCGCAACGGCCAGAAGTCGTCATCGTAGAAATCGCGGACACCTGCGAGGCAGCCGTCCGCGCCCTGGTACGAAGCCGCGAACAGCCGACTGCCGCGAACATCACCCAAAAAGTCAACGAGTTGGTGCTCGCCAAAATGCAGATGCACCAACTCGACAACGCCTGCTTGACCATGGCCGAACTCTTCCGCGTCCGCGACCAAATCATCAAGACCTTGTGCAATATCCATCACCTCCGGCCAGAATACCCGAAGGAACTGAAACCAATCCGCAAACCTGCCATTGGCGCCGACCCGACGACTCAGTCCCAGCCGGACGTCCCGGCCGATGCGTCCCCTACACCATGATCATACGCCTGGCCAAAGAACGCCGTCCACCAGCGCTGCAACAACGCCGACGCCTGCTGGCGGTTTTGGCCGAAGCCCAACGCCTAATCGGGCTGGACCGCTTTCCCGGCCTGCTGCAAATCAATCTGGTCAGCGCAAAGACCATGGCCGCCATCAATGAAGCCAGCCTCGGCCACCATGGCGCTACCGACGTGCTGACATACGACTGGCGCGAACCGGAGCAACCGGCGCCAATCGCCAATCGCCATAATGATGACGACGATGTAAACGACAACGATGACGATGACCTGCCGATTGCGGCGGAAATCTATGTCTGCCCAGATATCGCCTGCGCCGTTGGCCCGACTTACGGCAATCACCCTTCCCGGGAGATGGTCCTCTATGCCGTCCACGGCATGCTCCATCTCGCCGATTATGACGACATTGAACCTAAGTCACAACAAAAAATGCGCGCCGCCGAAGATAAAGTCATGACGGCATTGCAGAAAAAATTTATTTTAACGGATTTTCTCAAGCTCTGATGGGTATGCCTTTCCTGTCGGCTGCTCCTTTGCCAACCTCAGCCTCCATTCCCCTGGCGGCGACACCGCCCGCACGCTGCGGGCAGTGAGTTCTCCCCTTACTGAAAACGCCGCCCAAACCTTCACCTCAACCGAGAAAGAATACATGGACCCGCTCTTATGGCTTTACGCGTCAATCACCATAACCATCATCACTGCGGTGTTGACCCTGGCCTGCCTGGAACTGGGACAATTCAGCGGCGGTAAACTGCGCCGCCTGGAAGACGTCAACGAAAAACTGGCGGAACGCCTGGACGCTTGGTTCCCCCCGAAAGACGAATGGCGATACACCAGCCGCCTGGTGGTGCTCATCGCCTTTATGCTGCTGACCTATTGCTTCAGCGAATGGGAACAAGCCATGGACGCCAGCGGCTATCGCACATTCACCAGATTCGCCTTGCCCAGCCTGGTCATCCTGATCGGCTACGCACTCGTAGAACTGACTGGACAATTCATCTCCCTGGTCGCTTCCGCCCGATTCCTCTGCGTTATCATCCCATTTTACCGTTTCCTGAGCTGGATTCTCTTCCCGCTTATCTGGCCAATCACTATCATCGCTCAACGTGTCCGCGAACAACAGGCGACCAGAAATGCCACAGTGTCAGGGCCAACCGCGGAAGATGAAATCCTCTCCCTCATCGAAAACAACTGGGACGACGACAACCCACCGAGCGGCATTGAAGAAGACGAACGCCGGATGATCCTCGGAGCCTTTGCCCTGGACCAGACCTTTGTCCACGAAATCATGACACCGCGCGTGGATGTCGACGGTGTTGAGGTTAACGACACCATCGCCGATGTCCGGCGCACCATCGTCGAATCCGGTCACAGTCGGATTCCGCTCTACGACAACAGCATCGACCATATCCTTGGCGTCATCTATGCCAAAGACTTGTTAGATGAGAAGAAACTGGCCAAGGCCGCCAGCCTGCGCGACCTGGCGCACCCGGCTGTCTTCATCCCGGAAACAAAAAATATCGGCGACCTGATGGAGGAATTCCGCCAAAGCACCAACCAATTCGCCATTGTCCTCGATGAATACGGCGGCACCGCCGGCATCGTGACCTTCGAAGACATCCTCGAAGAAATCGTCGGCGACATCCATGACGAATATGACGACAAGGACATGAGCGACGTCGAAGAACAGGAGGACGGAAGCTATATTGTTGACGGACGCCTGCCTATCTGGGATGTCAATGACCTGCTCGGCACGGACATCTCAGAAGAGGAGGATTTTGACACCCTCGGCGGCTATATCTCAACCTTCCTGGGAAAAATCCCTGAACAAGGCGACCATATCGAAACGGACCAGATCATCGCAGATATCTTAGAAGCCAATCCGCGGCGCATCGTCAGATTATCCATCCGTAACAACAACCAAGACGACAGCGAAGAGAAAAACTGAACTTCGCAAAAGCATTTGCCCCGTAGGGACATCACCAGACTCAGGAAAAACACCATGATCAAGAAAAACGGCGCTTACGAGCTGGAAACCAGGGTCAACATGAAAGGCGGCCCCGGCAAAGTCACCATGCAGCACTATTTCCGCAAAGAAGAATATGGCGGCCAGCACATCCGCGTCTGCGCTAAGCTCATCATCCCCCCGGGCGCTGGCATCGGCCTGCATGAGCACGCCGGCGAAGATGAAGTCTATATCGTCCTCAAAGGCAAGGGCCGCGTCACTGACGATGGCAAAACCGCCGAAATCACGGTCGGCGACTCTGTCCTGACTGGGAAAGGCACCTCGCACGCCGTCGAATGCGTCGGCGACGAAACCCTGGAAATTCTCGCCTTGGTGGTGACCTACTGACTATGCCGAAAAATCGACCTCAGCTGCTGTCGACGACGCTCCTGGCGCAAGGCCGTTTCCTGCAACTGGAAATGCGCCAGTATCGCGACCGACGCGGCGTGGTCCGCTCCTGGGAGGCCGCCCAGCGCTGCCAGGCGCAGCCAGCCGCCCTGGCGATCGCCACCCTGCAACCGTCCAACCGCGTCGTGCTGATCCGCCAATATCGACCGCCGCTGGATCGTTTTGTCATTGAATTCCCGGCAGGCTTGCTCAATCCCGGCGAAAATGCAGTGACCGCAGCAGTGCGCGAACTGCGCGAGGAAACCGGCTACGTCGGCAAAGTGCTGGACGATACCGGACTGACCAGCAGCTCAGCCGGACTGACCGGCGAACTAGTAACCATGGTAATTATGACAATCGATGAACACAAACCCGAAAACGCCGCGCCGCAAGCCAAGCTCGACGACGGTGAGGATATCGACGTATTCCTGGTGCCGCGCCGCGAGTTGCGCGACTTTCTGGCCAAGCGCCAGGCAGATGGCGATATCCTCGACAGTCGACTTGCCGCCTGGGCAGCAGCCCTGACCTGAACCTGCCGACGCCTGACGTACGTCTGACGCCGGCCTCGCCACCCCCCTACTCCTGGAACCTATAATATGTGCGGCATCGCCGGCATTTTCAACACTAACCTCGCAGCCTCCGAAGTCATCCCCGAGGGCGCACTGAGCGCCATGGTCGATGCCCTGGCGCATCGCAATCCAGATGGCATCGGCACCGTGGCGCCGACGTCGCCGCTGCGGCTTGAGCGTCGCCGCCTGGCTATCTTCGACCTTTCCCAGACCGATGATCAGCCCATGACAGACCGACTGCATGGCGATATCCTGGCCTTTGACGGCAATATCTACAATTCCAAACTGCTGCGCCAAGAACTCGAAACCCACGGGCATGTCTTCCACACCAAATCCGACAGCGAAGTCATCCTCAAAGCCTACGGACACTGGCAGCTTGACTTTCTCAGCCACCTGCGCGGCATCTTCGCCATCGCCCTCTGGGATGGAGCCAAGCAACGCCTGATTCTGGCCCGCGACCACATGGGCGTTAAGCCGCTGTACTACGCTTTTATGGACGGACGGCTCGTCTTCGCCTCGGAAGTGCGCGCCATCCTGGCCAGCGGCCTGGTCCGCCGCGAACTCGACCCGGCCGGCCTGGATTCCTACCTCGCATATGGCTCGGAGCAAGAGCCCTTCACCCTCGTCAACGGCATTCGCTCCCTCCCAGCAGCAACATATCTCTGCTGTGACCAGAAAAGCATCGGGGACGCCAATGCCTTCTGGGAACCCGATCTGACGCCTCTTTCCGGCACGCCCACCAGCCTGGCTGATTTGGCAGCTGACCGACTCCGCAACGCCGTCGCCATGCACATGACCTCCGAGGACAAAATCGGCGCTTTTCTCTCCGGCGGCATCGACAGTTCAGCAATCGTCACCCTGATGCGTCAAGCCAGCAGCGCTGACATCCATACCTTCACCGTCGTCTTCCCAGACCAATGCCCAGACGAACGACGCCAAGCCGCAGCAACCGCAGAACGCTGCCAAACCATCCATACAGAACTGGAAATCACGACCGAGGAAATGCAGCGCCGCCTGCCCAAGGCCCTTGGCGACTATGACCAGCCCAGCATCGACGGCTTGAACACCTGGCTGGTCGCCGCCATCGCCAGCGAAACCGGCCTCAAAGCCGCGCTCTCAGGCATTGGCGGCGATGAGCTGTTCGTCGGCTACGACGGTTTTGCCCAGCCGCGACGCCTGCTGCGCTTACAGCGTCTGCTGAAACGCTTTCCAAGCCTAGCCCTGCCCTTGCGCCTGGTCGCACGCCTGCGCGGACGCGAAGCTATGCACAAGGTAGCCGCCCTGGCGTCCTGGCCGTACTCAGCTTATTTTCTCAACCGGCAAATATTCTCGGAAGCGACACGCCTGGCTGCGACAACCTGCCGGCAGACAGCCTCGGCGCAAGACTGGCCCGCAATCGCCTTCCGCAAACTCGATGCAGCAACCAAGGCCAGCGGCGACGATGACATCAACCGCATCTCCTTCCTCGAACTGAATACCTATTTACGCTCTACCCTGCTCCGGGACGCCGACCAAACCGGCATGGCCCACGGCCTCGAAATCAGAGCGCCCCTGCTAGACCACAAGCTCGTCGAACATATGCTCCGATGCCCGGGACAAATGAAAATTTCGTCAGACGGTCAAAAGCCGATGCTGGCAGCGGCAGCCGGATTGCCAAGAGCGATCGGCCAGCAGCCGAAGCGCGGCTTCGTGCTGCCGTACGACCAAATTCTCCACGACGTCTGGCAGGAGGAACTAGCCGAAACCTTCAACCAGCCCAGCCCGCTGTTCACTGCTAACGTCTTGCAAAACTGGTGGCTCGGCTACCAGGAAGGCAACACGCCTTGGACGCGAATCTGGACGGTTTTCACCCTGCTCCATTGGCTGAAACGACATCGAATAATACAGTGAAACTAATCGGCCAGGTCGCTTTGACAGCGCTAGCCGGCGCCAACCCCTCCGCCATCTCTCCACCACGCTTGCGAACGGACACGCTATCATGAACAAAATCATCACACATTCACGCGTCCTAGTCACCGGCGGCGCCGGCTTCATCGGCTCGAATCTCGTCGAGGCTCTTCTCGCTCAGGACAACGATGTCATCTGCCTGGACAACTTCGCGACCGGCAAACGCGAAAACATCGCCCCGTTCCTGGAGCACCCGTCATTCCGACTTATCGAAGGCGACATCCGCGACCGCGAAATCTGCCGACAGGCGGTTGACGGCGTGACGTATGTCCTGCATCAGGCCGCGCTCGGCTCAGTGCCCAGGTCCATCAATGACCCCATGACCTCGACGGAAGTCAACATCACGGGCTTTGTCAACATGCTATTCGCCGCCAAGGAAGCAAAAGTCAAGCGCTTTGTGTATGCTTCCAGCTCCTCGGTCTATGGCGACAACGCCGCCCTGCCCAAGGTCGAGGATAAAATCGGCCGACAGCTTTCGCCGTATGCCATCACCAAATACGTCAACGAACTGTTCGCCGCCAACTTCACCGCCCTGTATGGCATTGACACCATCGGCCTGCGTTACTTCAACGTCTTTGGCCGCCGCCAAGACCCGTTTGGCGCCTATGCCGCCGTCATTCCTAAATTCGCCATGGCGCTGATCAACCACCAGGCGCCTGTCATCAATGGCGACGGCACCTATTCGCGCGATTTCACCTATATCGCCAACGTCGTCCAGGCCAATCAACTGGCCGCCATAACCGACAATCCGGCCGCCCTCAACACTGCCTACAACGTCGCCTGCGGCGACCGCCTGGATCTGAACAACTTGTTTGCCAGCCTGCGCAGCAACCTGGCCGCTTTTGACCCGGCCATCGCCGCCATTGAGCCGACCTACGGCCCTGTCCGCCCCGGAGATGTACCCCATTCCTTGGCCGACATCAGCAAGGCGCAAAAACTCCTTGGATACACCCCAACCGTCGACATCCGCCAAGGCATCCAGGAAGCCGCACGCTGGTACTATGACCACCTCAAAAACGCATAAATTAGCGGCAAAAGGCGAGCGGCTGAATGCTGAATGCTGAATGCTGAATGTTGAATGCTGAATGCTGAATGCTGAATGCTGAATGCTGAGGCACATTTGTCATTCATAATTCATAATTCGTTAGGGGCGAGATGAGGGGCACTACCAGACGCCTGCCAACACAATTTCGCGCTTTACCCCAAAAACAGCGATTTGCTTTTCCCAAAAAAGAAATTATAGTCCCGACAATGCCAATCCTCATTCTGCCACCGGCGCGGCGGAGAGGAACCGACCATCCTGCCAAGCCGTCACCATCTCACACCAAGGAGGTCAATCATGGCTATCATCGCAATTGCCCGCGAACGGGGAGCTTTGGGAAAACTCGTTGCCCGCGAATTGGCACAGACGCTGAACTATCGCTTCATTGACAAAAAAACAGTCGAAGAGCGACTCGAAGGCCTGGGACTGGATAAACGACAGTTTGATGCCTATGATGAAAAAAAACCGGGATTGTTCGCAGCGCTGTCCTCCGTCATGGAAGACTATATCCGCTGCCTGAAAAAAATCATGTATGAAGAGGCCATGCAAGGCGACTGCGTTTTTCTCGGTCGCGGCAGCCAGTATCTCTTCCGTGGCATCCCCGGCGTCGCCCTGGTGCGATTGGTCGCCCCCATCGAAACACGCATCAAGCGCATCCAGGACATGCAGAACCTCGAATACCGCGAAGCCAAAAAGCAGGTTGATAGAATGGACCGCGACCGCGAAGGCTTTAACCGCTACTTTTTTGACACTGACAGCAAAGACCCGTCCAGCTATCATCTGACCATCAACACCGAGGGCCTGTCCGCAACCCAGATTTGCAACATCATCCGCAACCTGGCTGACATGATCGCGACCCCGGAACAAATCGAGACCGGCCAGATGATGTTCCGAAATCTGGCCATGGCCCAGACAGTCATTCGCCATATCCTCAACGACTGCCAACTGCCAATCTTCTTCCTTGAGGCGGAATGCGCCGGGAACGAGGTGACCCTCAGCGGCATCGCCCATACCTATGACGTGGTTGACAAAGCCCAGGCCGCCGCCCTCCGCGTCGTAGGCATTGAACGGGTCAACAACAACATCCGTGTCGGTCGGGTCGGACAATGAGGCTCAAGGGCCGGGATTGGGAGCGGGGTCGGGCGTTGGCTTATCCTCTGCTCCCAGTACTTTCTCGTACAAAAAGCGCGGACGGCGCTTGACTTCCAAGTAGATTTTGCCGATATATTCACCGATCAGGCCAATGCCAAGCAGCTGCAAACCGCCAAGAGCCAAGACCAGCAAAGCCAGCGAGGTCCAGCCTTGTATGGTGTGGCCTAAATAGTGCAGCACCAGGTACCTAAGGCCGAGGATGATATTGGCAACGAAAATGATGAAGCCGAGCACCGTAATCATCCGGATCGGGCGGATGCTGAACGACGTGATGCCATCCCAGGCTAACATCAGCATCTTGCGCAATGGATAATGCGTCTCTCGTGAGGTTGGACGGCGGGCATACCCGACCGTCGCTTGACGCAATCCGATAAGCGGAACAATCCCGCGCAGAAATAAATTGACCTCGGAATACTCGAACAACGCCTGCAAAGCCCGCCGGCTCATCAGGCGGCAGTCCGCATGATTGAACACAATCTTGACGCCTAACGCGGACATCAGATGATAGAAGGCCTCGGCGGTCAGACGCTTGAAAGCAGTATCGCTGGAACGGTCGGTGCGGACGCCGTAGACGATCTCCGCGCCCTGCCAGTACTGCTCAAGAAAGCCATCAATAACGGCCAGGTCATCCTGCAAATCCGCGTCAATGGAAACAGCGCAATCAGCCATGTCGGCGGCCAAGCGCAATCCAGCCAACAGAGCCTTCTGGTGACCGCAGTTGGCCGCCAGCTTAATCCCCAGCACCTGGCCGGGAGCAGCCTCATGCCGACGGGAGATGATGTCCCAAGTGGCATCGCGAGAACCGTCGTCAACGCAGACCACCGCACTATCGGCCGCAATCCAGCCAGACTCTATCAGCGCCTTGAGCTTAGCCAGCAGCTGATCCAAAGAATCGTCCAGAATGCTCGCCTCATTGTAACAGGGCACGACAATCTGCAATCTGGGCGGCGTCTTTACCGAGCAGACGCTCGGCGCCGGAGGGGGACTGCAAGCGGAAGCAGCGGTAGTCATGGTACTCCTTTCCTTGCTGAAAACGACAATTCAGCAGCCGATGATGATGCGTGTCGAGCGCACGCCCAAAGCCCTCAAAACAGCCCGTCCAAACTTCAAGGCAAGCGCCGATATAGTAAGGCAAAGTGCTGTCATGAACACCAGAGCCAGAATCTGCCAGCCTTCTCCAAACCCGCTTAGCCACCGCCGATAGCACGGCACAAAAACCAGGCCTATCAGCGAATTGTGATACAAATAGATGCCGTAACTGTACGCCGACAGTCCATTCAGCGCCAGTCCGATCCGGGTCTGGTGCAACGATTCTGAAAAACGAGCCGCCAGCGCTAATATCATAAAACAAAAGACCATCCTCCCAATCGTCTGCAACCATTCTGGCTCCGGGAAAAAGACCAGCGCCATGCTCACGCAGAAAGCCAGTCCGAGACTCCATAGCCATGATTGCCGGAGACGCGCCTGAATCGTGTTAAAATGCACCGCCATGGCCATGCCAAGAAGAAAAAATGGCAGAAAAAACAGGGTGTTCTTCCAAATTTCAAAATAACGCCCGCGGCCCAAGACGAAGGGCAGGATCAGCGTCAGGATGGCCGGCAGGAGCCAACGCCGTCGGTTCACTTCCAGAAACACAGGTGCCAAAAAGAAAAAAATAGCCAGCATCGGAATAAACCAGAGATGTGCGCCAGCGCCGCCGTTTAGCAACGCCTTCGCCCACTTCAGCAGAAGGCGCCATGACAGCGCCTCGCCATCACGCAGTCCACGCAGGAAAATCAGCAGAAATGTGGCCACTGCGTACGGGCAAAACACGTTCTTGACTTTCTGCCACAAAAAATCACGAAACACAAAATGGGCGGAATGCCATTGCAACATAAATCCGGCCAGGATGACGAACATCATCGTCCCTGAGTCGGTCAAGATGGCCAAGGCGTTCCTCGTGACCGTTATCCTGCCATAAGCAAGAAACAATATATGAAAGCCCACAACCAAGCTGATCGCCGCCGCCCGACAATCGTCAAGCATGACCAAACGATGTCTCTTCCCGACCTTTACCTGTGAAGGCTGAGCCAACGCCATCTCACTCCCATCTTCTCTCTTCGCCGCCTAGTCACATCCACCCAGAGAGAGCCGAATCGCCTCCTGCGTGCAACGCAAACATGATTGTGTACAGTTAATAAGTATAATCCGCCAGCCAAAAACCTGCAAATAGCCCTGACGAGGAAAAACTGAACTGCGTCCCGCACATCCATTCCCCTGCAAACTGGTGATTTCATGTGCTATGGTCTTCACCGCGGACTTCCCGATCCAACTCAGCGAAAAACTCCGCCATGACCTGATGGCGGCGAGCTGCCAGGCGCGCTCCCGAGGCCGTCTGCATCTTGTCCTTCAAGAAGCGGAGTTTGACCAGGTATTCGCGATAGGCCGAATCCTCACGGCTGTAACTCTCGCTGCCAAGGGCTTCTTCGGCTGTATTGTGAACCCGCGCGCCAATTCGGCCGGCAAAATGGAATGATCGGCCAATGCCGATGGCGCCCATGCTGTCAAGCTTATCTGCATCGTACACGACCTTGGCTTCCAGGGTCTTCGGCTTGGCGTCAGCGTCACGACGGCGATAACGATGGCAACGGACACAATCCACCACTGCCGTGACAAACGAACTTGAAACCACGCCCAGTGACAGCAGGATTTCACGGGAAAGGCGTCCACCGAGGGCGGCATGACACGTCCGCCCCTGGTCAGCCAATTCGGTTGAACGCCCGATATCATGCAACAGCGCTGCAACTTCCACAATCAAGGCATCAGCGCCTTCGGCGGCGGCCAGGCGCAAGGCCAGAGTACGCACGCGCTGCGTATGGTCCCAGTCATGACAAGCCGGATTGGCCAGCAGCATTTTCTTGACCCGCGCCTCTACCTGTTGCACCAGCCCTTCTCGCCAGGCTTCCTTCACTTCACTTAACCTCTGCACGTTCATTCCCTCTGCTCACATATACGAAAAATAATAAGCGAAATTTTGTGATGGATACTTGCGTATGTAGTTCAAACTTTAGTTTGCCGTACGTAGTTCAAGCTTTAGCTTGCTGTATGTAGTACAGCCTTTAGGCTGCCGTATGTAGTTCAAGCTTTAGCTTGCCGTATGTAGTACAG
>JAAZKI010000086.1 GCA_012799905.1 Lentisphaerota bacterium
CCGCGGCGCCGCTTATCAACTCACTGGCGATTACCTGGCGGCTGACCCGATGTGCTGGCGCAATGCCGACCAGTTGTCCACCATCACCTGCCTGCCCTGCCCAGCCCAGCCGCTGATTCCTCATCAGCCACCCATCGCCATGATCGACAGCATCGTCTCCACCGGCGAAGTCAGCCACATCCGCACCACCATCCGACCGGACAACCGCTTCCTGGACGCGGACGGCCGCCTGGACCCGGAAGCGCTGCTGGAAATCACTGCCCAGGCCTGCGCCGCCTTCAACACCCTGCGCGATAACGGCAATATTTCACCAGGCATGCTTGCCGGCGCAAGCAACCTCCAATTCGAACACGACGCCCGCGTCGGAGATGAACTCGATATCGCTATCCGTGAAACCGCTGTCATCGATAAAATCCACCTCGTTGACTTCACGATTGAGCGCCAGCCCGACCGCACGCCAATCGCCAAAGGAGAAATCAAGCTATGCCTATGGGATGCATAATGCGACGCTGGACGCCAGTCGCATTGGCGCTCGCCCTGGCGCTGACGCTGCTGGCGCCAATGGCTGCAGCCGAAAACACGGAGCCTGCCGCCCCATTGCTTCCTGACCTGGAACACCTGAAAAAATCAGTGATTCCGGTGCAAAGCCTCCAGGCCGACTTCATCCAGACCAGAACCTTGAGAGAACTGAACCTGGAACTCAAGTTCACCGGTCGCATCGTCATGGAAAAGCAAGGCCGCCTAGGCTGGTTCGTCCACACCCCGCTTGCCTACGCTTGCATCCTGGGCAATGGCCGGCTGATTCAATGGGACGGCGAAAGCAACCAGGTGCTGACCCTTTCCGAGCGCCAGGTTCCTTGGCTCAAAGCCCTGCAAGAATCCCTCGGCAACTGGCTCGGCGCTGATGTGGACGCCATTTTCCAGGACTTCTCCCTCATCGGCGGCAGCGAAAAATCCATCAGCCTGGCGCCGAAGACGCCATTTCTTCAGGACTTCATCAAAACACTGGTGCTTTCCTTCACGCCTGACTTCACGCAGGTCGATAATATTCTGCTCTTGGAAGTCAACGGCGACAGCATGCTCATTCAATTCAACCATCCCGTCCTCAACCAGCCGATTTCGGAAGACACATGGCAGGTTCCGCCCAAACCAAGGCAACCGTAACCAGGTTGCTGCTCGTGGCCATCCGCCAACGGCGGTTGCTGTGGGCAGTGTTGCTCGTCACCCTGGCCCTTGCGGCCATTGCCGCCAGCCGCGCCCGCTACACCAGCAACCTGGCCGGACTCTTCCCAACCGGCTCGGAAACCGCCAGAACCGCCCAAGTCCTAGCTGACAGCGGCATGACTCAACGGCTCTGGGTCGATATCCAAGCGCCAGGGCCAGCCGAACTGGAAGCCGCTATCCCTTGGCTCGACCAAGTCGCCGCTGACCTGGAAGACGTGCCTGGCATCACCCGGGTCGATTTCCGCTTCCGCCGCCAACCGCTCGCCGAAGCCCTGGCTGCATTGACCCCCTGCCTACCCCAAATCGTCAGCCCAGACCACATCCAGGCGCACCGCAACCCGGAACAAATCGTCGTTCAAGCCTGGAAAATACTCGCTCAGCCGACTGTCGGCGCTGTCGCCATGTTCCGCGAAGACCCATTCGGCGTCCGGGGTCGCCTTCTCCTCAGGCTCCAGACGCTGCGCCGCCTCTCCGGACTCGAATTCTCAGAAAGCCATCCGTTCATGGCTACGGCGGACGGCAGCCGCGCCGCCATGCACCTGGCAACGGAAATCCCCTATTCTGACGGCGCAGGCGCACGGCAACTGCTCGCTGACCTCAACCGCGTCCTGGTCAGCGCCCCCGAGGGCTTCACCTGCCGCGTCATCGGGCCACACAACCACACCATTGGCAACGAAGACGTCCTCCGCCGCGACCTGACCGTGGTATCTATCCTCTCCGTCGTTTTCCTGGTCGCGCTGTTCTTCATTGTCTACCGCGGTTCACCCCAGGCTTTGTGGATTCCGCTCTTCCCCCTGGCTGGCTCACTGATTGCAACTGGCGTATGCGCGCTTCTCTGGTCAGAGCTGTATCTTTATCATCGGCCTGGGCGGCGGCCTGATTGGCCTCGCGGTTGACCAAGGCATCCACGCCTATGCCGCGTATCGAGGGCGGATGGCGCCGCGCCGGCTAGCTGGCCTGGCTGGCTCCCTGCTGGCCGCCACCATAACCTCAGCCGGCAGTTTCGCCCTGGTCATGACTACGGGCAGCCCGGCACTGATCCAGCTTGGCCTCTTTGCCGCGCTTGCCCTCATATTCAGCCTGGACCTGACCTGTTTTCTGCTGCCGACCGTGCTCCGGCCCAGAACCGCCCCAGCCGTCGTCCCGACCCAGCCGCCGTCAGCGCGACAGGATCGCGCCATTATCGCTGCCTGGCTAATCATCGTTGTTGCCGCCGTCGCCGCCATGCTCGGTTTTCTCAAAACTTCCTTCCGCTTTGAAGCCTTTGACGGCGCTCCGGAAACAGTCCGCGCCGAAGAAGCCGATTTCCAAGCAGCCTGGCAAACTGACAACCAGCCTGCCATGCTCATCGTCAGCAACAACCCAGCTGCAAAACTGGAAGACTGGCAGCAACGACTGCAAGGCTTGGAGACGTTCGCTCCGACTGAACTGTGGCCGTCTCCGGCAACGCGGGCCGCGCATCTCGCAAGCTGGTGCGAACTCGACATCGACAGCCTGGAGCAGGAGCTGGCAACAGCAGCTGCCAAGAGCGGCCTGCCAGCCGCCTTCTTTGCCCCGTTCTTCACCGCGCTCCGCGCCGGCCTTGCAGAGCCGCCTGCGCAGCCCCCGCCGCTCGTGCAATCGTCCCTCAACATGATGCTTTCCGAGAAGGCCGGCATCTTGTTTTTCGCTGATAAGCCCGAGTTCGTCAACCAGGTGCGAGCTGCAGCCAAGCCTGGGGAAACCGACTTCGCCGTCCTCTCTCCAGAGGCCTTCAAGCAAATGCTCGCCAGCGATTTCACCGGGCGGCTGCTTCTTGCCCTGGCTGCGGCCGCCGTCGCTGTCGTGCTGATTGTCGCCCTCTTTATGCGTTCCTTGCGCCTGACCATTCTCGCCTTGGCGCCAGTCGTCACCACCGCCATCGTGTTGGGCGGTTTTCTCGCGGTGACCGGCATTCCGCTCAATTTGATCATCGCGATGGCCGGCATCATCCTGACTGGTCTCAGCATTGACTACGGCATCTACGCTGTGCAGGCGTTCCAGGACGG
>JAAZKI010000309.1 GCA_012799905.1 Lentisphaerota bacterium
AATTCACTGCCGCAAAGCGCGGAAACAGCCGTCTGGATGACGACTTCGTGGGCCTGCGGCGTCGGCTCCGGGACTTCTGCAATGGCGGCAACACTATTGCCGCAGAGTTTTACAGACTTCATGCTTGGGTTTCCTTGGGTTGATGTGGCGTCGGTCGGATTTAGGTCATTGTTGCGGTTGTCTTGCCATGCTTATGGCATTGGGAAGTCTTGTTGGACATTGACGGCAGCTTGCAGGCGGGCTGAGCGGCGCAGCGCTGCTTCGAGTTGCAGTTCTGCCAGGCCAGCTCGGCCAGGCACCGGGGGCGGGACGTTCTGCTCCAGGCTTTGCAAATAGGCCGCGAGAGCCTTTTCAAAGGAGGAAGAGTACTGGTTCCAGCGGGAGAAGTTCGGCAGTAAGCTATACGATTCGCGGTAGTTGGTGTTGTCGAAGTTCACCTCCAGGCGGGAATCAAGGTCATCGATGACGATCATGGCGTGTTCGAAATTCAGGATAAGATGATAGAGGGACAATTTGAAGGCTGAGCCCGAAGTGCCGAGCACGGTGCCGGTGGCGCCGTTGGCCATCAGGAAGGCGGCGGCCAGGTCAGGCCCCTGCTGGCGACCGCTGCCGTAGCTGACCGTGCCATTGAGGGCCTGGACAGTGGTCACGTCACCGCCAAAATGCTGGAGAAGGTCAAGGCAGTGGCTCCAGCAGGCATAATTGACATAAAGCGTCGCTTGGCGCAGGGGGCCGGTGTCGCGTCCGGCGAGCACCTCGCGGAGCTTGGCGCTGACCTCAAAGAAGCGGTAGTTGAACATCATCGCCGTCTCAACGCCTTGCTGTTCGGCCTTGCGCATCAGTTCGCGGGCTTCAAAGAAGTCATTTTCCGTGACTTGCGCCTGGCCGAGGCGGGCGTGCAGCGGTTTTTCCATGAACAGACGTTTGGGCTTGAACTCCAGCAGCTGGCAGGCGACGTCATAGCGCTGGTCTTCGTTAGTCAGAATCAACACCGTGTCTGGCTGGTCAGCCATCAATTCAGCCGGCGAATCGCAGACTTTGCCTCCGAATTTTTGCTGACAGGCCTCGGCCTTGGACTTGGTGCGGGATAGATAGGAGAGGGAGACGTGCTCCTGCCGCGAGAGAAAAGGAAGGTAGTTGTTGGCTGCGACGTTACCGGTGCCGACGATGGCGATTTTCAAGGGTCTCATGCCTGCGCTCCTGGGGCTGGGGTTGGTTATGGCGTTCAGCGATTGGCTTGGACTGTTTTCTGGGCGACATCACGCAGGAACTGGGCGTCTTCAGGCGTGATTTCGGCAGGGGCGTACTTGAGGTCGGAGAGGTCTTGCTGGAAGAGGAAAGCGTACCAGACGCATCCGAGCAGGTAGCAGCCGCGTTTATTGGCATGAATGCCGTCTAGCCTCAGCTCTCTGGCGCCGGTTTTGGCGTTTTTGCGCCAAGTGTAGCCGACGTGCAAGGCGCCGTCTTCTTTCGGCAACTGGGGGTAAGTTGGGTTTTTATAGTCGAAATCAGGGTCGCGCAGGACTGGTTTGATGGTTTGAGTGTGGTAGGCCAGCCACATGGCGTCGCCAGCCGGAATCAGGGGCGCTTGCAGATGTTCGCCGAGCTGACGATACGCCTCGCCGCTTTGTTTGTGCATATCCTCCGGGGTGATTTTGGAACCAGGGCGGAGGAGGCGGTCAGACCGATAGGCCCAGGTGCGATGGATATAGATTTTGGCCTGGGGGGCATACTGCCGAATCAGGCCGGCGAGATGGTCTGCCCAGGGCTGGAATGTCTCCGGCTTGAAACTGTTGGCGCTGTTCTGCTGGAGCGTCACCACATCCCATTTTTCCGCTGCCAGAAAATCCTGGAGAGCGATTTTTTTGCCCTTGTAGGAATAAGGCTTGTGTTCGTGATTCTGCTGGGACTTCAGGTGCTCGTTCCAATGACGCTCAAGGGAGCAACCGCCAATGTATGCATTGCCCAGGGTCGCCTTGGCCTTGCCATGCGCATCAATGATATTCTGCAAGTAAAGGAACGCATTGCGGGAAAAGCTGTTGCCAATGGCCAGAACCTTCAGTTCAGAGACTGGTTGGCAAAAGGCGGCTGCGGTGAGAAAGGAAATCAAGAAGACGATGCTGCGCAGGATGTTCATGCAATAAGCCTTGGGTTGGGGGGAGTAGGGCGTTTAACGCAGGGTTGAGGGG
>JAAZKI010000121.1 GCA_012799905.1 Lentisphaerota bacterium
AATTTGTCATAATCTTCCGGAATCAGCGTATTCCATCCGAGGTTGAGCAGAAGTTTATAGCGATGGAAAAATCCGCTGTCCGACTCCACCGGAACTTCATCAAAATCACCATATGGAGTGCCGGCAAAAAAGTGCCGCTGTTTTTCATATTTCTGTCGCAGCGGATGCGTGAGACAGCCGGGCATCAGCACATCCAGCAGCTGACGGCATTTTTCGGGCTGGGCATGCCCCCATTCGGGAAGATTCCGTCCGAACTGTCCCCAGACTGAATAATGGGGATCCTGTTCGCCGCCGCAGACAAAGCCGTTGAATGGCGCCGCATAGCGTCCCTCCAGGAAGGCGATCGGGCGGCAGGAATATCCCTGTCGGGGATGGGTCATCACAAAATGGTAGAACTCCCGGAGCATCTGGCGTTTGCCGCTCGTCAGGACATCGTCCCAGCACTGCCTTTCCTCCTTCCACATCACGAAAAGGCTGTCCTCTTCGTAAAACATATTTGCGCCCATCATCCAGCTCTGGTAGAGCGAGAGGAAGAAAAGCCCCAGCTGATTGGCGAAATACGGCTGCATGGCGTGCTGAGTGGCGATATGCACGCCCCAGGCGCCATCGGACATGGCTTCGCTGGCGGTGCGCGCCAATGAACACAGATGCATAGTATTGGGAACCATGGTTTCGGCCCGGATGTAATCGACTCCGGCCTGATAGCAGTAACGCTGACCGCCGGAGGCATCGCCGAAGCTGACCAGGCGCATCGAACGGCGAATCCTGTCGACTTTTTCACGCAGGAATGCCACATAATTTTCCGCTGCTTCGCGCATGGATTCCGGACGGATTTCATGATCGGGATCGACCGCATACAGCACGCCGGTCAGTTCATGGTATCCGGCCGCGTGCATCATGTTTCCGGCGGCCCGGGCTAACGCGCCACTCTCAAAATCGGTTGCCGCTTCCACATGGATACCATGTTCCAAACAGTATTTTCCCCATTTTTCCAGCAGCGCGTCATCGACTTTCCGGTGTTGACGGCCATCATAATCCTGATAGAGATGACTGCGGATGACGATCAGGTTGCCCATCCTCGTGCGATTCATATAATCCAGCAGCCATTCCATTTCGCCGCTGT
The DNA here is from genome assembly GCA_012799905.1 of Lentisphaerota bacterium. GTDB lineage: Bacteria > Verrucomicrobiota > Lentisphaeria > Oligosphaerales > Oligosphaeraceae > JAAZKI01. Next base: position 1,124 of record JAAZKI010000121.1, read on the forward strand.
CGTCATGGGGCACGGAAGTGAGGTCGGCGCCGACCATCAGCGGATGTTTTTCCGCAGGGACTTTCCACACTTCGGCGACCGTTCCGCGAAGGTTGGTGTCGGTGACGAATTCCACATTCAAGCCGGGTTCGGACAGAATGAACGGGAATTCATTCCATCCCGGATTCAGTTGGAGTTTCTGCGACATGCCGGCATAGTGCACGACACAGGAACAAGGTGCGCCGGAATGATGAATGCGTTCGTATGCTTGCTCTCCGGTGATCACCCAGCGTGGCAGCACCAGTTCCTCCGCCGGCGCAGCGGATGGCAGGAAACTGATCCGGTTAATGAGCAGGAAGAAACGCGGATTGAGGTTGACCAGTTCAAATTCATGCGTCCCGGCGGCTGCCTTGAAACGGGTCCACACATCTTCCAGAATCTGCACGACATAATGTTTGCGGAAATAATGTTTGAATTCGGCGACAGGAACCCCGTCACACTTCAGGATCATGGGGAAGGTGTCGCAAACCTGATTTTCCACCTCCGGATCGAAGTATTTCGCTGCCATGGCAATGAGATGAAAAATCTGTTCGCCGTTCTGCGTTAGATGGGCGGAGAATCGCACCGCTTCTCCGGGCGCCAGCCAGGCGGAACGCATCCGAGCCCACTCATGCACGGGCAAAGGGAGTTCATCGGCATCCAAAGCTGCTTCCCCCGCCCGCAGCGACGGTCTGAACCAGAGAAAACCGGTGCGAATCACCGAAATATGGCAATAGCCGTATTTGGGGCCGACCTCGAATACGATCCGGCCTTCATGGGCGATTTGCTGCGCCGTGAAGTCAAACGTGCCGCTGGCAGTCACCAGATGAAAAACCGCATCGGGTTCGACTTCGGCAATCACATGCAGACCGGAAAGCGCCCGGCGGGTGGTCTCTTGCCATGAATTGCCGGTTAATGGAATTTCCTTTGGACAACTGGTCGGACCGGAAATGCAGCGTGGATAATGATAAAGACTCAGACTCTCAAGATGACCCTTTTCACATTCCAAGTGTCCATCCCAGATATATTGAGGATGATAGTGGCGGCGGGAATAAAGAAACTGATAACCCCACTCAATACGGAAGTCTATCTTCATGCTGACTCACCCTATAATCGTTAATGTGCTAAAGTCGATGATGGACGAGAATATATGAAATCGTGAATCTGAATCTTTTTGAGAGAATTCGTAAAGCAATAAATGTTGACTTGAAGTAATCTTTTCCCAAAAAACAAAAAGTTGGGCTGATAGCAGTACATGGTTCAAACCCCATCATTGGGGCTGCTTTGTCTGTTGATTACGGTACACGTGCGGTGTTACGCCATAGGCTTTCCTGAATCTTCGGATGAAATAATTGGCGCTGGAGAATCCGCATTGCGCTGCGATTTCATTGACATTCATTCCGCTGTGAATGAGAAGATTCTCCGCACGTTCCAGCTGATAATGCAACTTCACTTGTGAGAAGCTTTCGCCGGTGTTTTGCCGGCATAATTCCGAAACATATCCGGGTGAGATTCGAAAGAGCCGTGCCACTTGCGAGCGAGTGATGGATTCTTCGCGATGTTCCCGGAGGAAAGCATTGATTTGATTCCAGCGTCTCATCGGTCGCAAATATCGTTCACTTGGGGAAGCGTCACTGACTTTCAAATCCTCAACCGTGATTTGAAACAGCGGGAAGAGGAGTTCTTCAGCCAACGGCTGATTGTCGGCTTCCAGCAGACAATCAATGGCCTTCAGCAAAGCAATGCCTGCATCAGACAACGGTTGGTCAGTATGATAGAAAATATCGCGTTCTGTCGGGGGGATGTGTACGCCGTCGCAATCGATATGCATGGCGCGGATATAGTTTGGATAAAAGCTGAAAGAGAGGGAGCGCAACGGCTGCATAGACGGGTTGTTCGGGGTGGTGAGCTTGCCATCTTTTGCACAATATAATATTGCAGGTGCATTTATTTGCAACTCCTGTAGTTTTCCATTCTTCTGGATTTGGTAGTGGCCTTCCCCCTCCAATAAAATCAGGAGCCGTGGCACACTGTGAACCCAACCTTCCTCCGGCTCCTCATGAACCGTGAGTCTGGTCGGATGCGCAATGGCCAGCCCTTCTTCGCAAAAGGGAAGCAAGGCCTCCAAAGATATTTGATATTTCGTCATAAAAAAACCAAAGTGCTATTTATGCCGATAAAAAGCTATCCATTTCTTACAGTAATGCTATTTTTCCTCTTTTCCAACCATTGCTAGGCGTCCTGTTTTATCCTATACTAATAGTAGTTGCCATTTCATTTTCGCAACTGCTGAAAGGCACTCTGAAGCACACCGTGAAAGTTCCGGCCAAGGTTGTGCATCAGCATTTGCATCGGCAGCAAAGGATTTAAAACAGGGAGATTAAGCGATGTCAAACAGGAAAGTTAGATTTTTTACTCTTATTGAGCTTCTCGTCGTGATTGCGATTATCGCCATCCTGGCCTCCATGCTTCTGCCAGCGCTCTCCAAGGCGCGCGAGAAGGCACGCACGATCTCCTGCGACAGCAACCTCAAGCAGATTACGCTCTACCAGGCGGTATACATTGATGAAAATGACGGCATGCTCTATGTCGGCGACGCATCGAACAACATCTGGGGCTTCTGGGGCAACAATCCGGGAGTGTTCGCGGAGGTCACCTACAAGACCACTCCGAAACTTTTCCACTGCCCATGCAGTGAACTGGTGAAAAAGCCCGACAACACGATCGACTCCTGGTGTCTCTAAGGCACGCCGAGTGACAATGCTTATACACGTGCGACTCAAGTTTCCATTACCAATGGTGTAAAGGCAATCGTCGTCAAATCCATCCAGAATCCCAGCCTTGCGCCGCTTACGACCGATACCGGGCGTTCCTCGGGCAATCTTGCAGGCAACAGCGTCACCAGATGGCTGTGGCATGTTGAATACGGGAACTACGGTGTTCTGAAGGCCTGGCACGGCACCGACAAGGTCAACATGGGCTTTGCCGATGGCCACGTCGCCCCGACGAATCCCCCGGATCTCAACGACATCGCCTACAACGGCTACCAGCCTGGATACTACACCAGGATCACATGGGCTGTCGGTGCCACTCCGAAAATCCATACCGTCACCGCACCGTAGAAAGACTTGAGGCGCAATACCAATGGAAAAATTGATCAAGACGCTCGTGCTGGTTTTAGTGGGAGTTGCCCTTGGTGCCGACGCACAGGGCAATCTTCTGCGGAATGGTGGTTTTGAGGATGGCAGAAGCTACTGGAATGTAAATGAATGGAGCTCATCCGCCGGAAAAGCCGAGTTCAATGTGGTGGATGACTGCCCTGCCAAAGGAAAGTCATGTGCACTTGTGAGGCACGTTTCCGGCCCCGACAACATCGCCCTCGGACAGAACCTGCCATGCAAGGGCGCCCGGCGCCTGCGTCTTGATTTCAGCGCCCGTGTCGCCATCACGAATGGGCTTGAACATCCGGTAAGCGCGACATTTGTCACTGTCAATTCGGAAGGTCGGATTCTCCAGGAGGCCCTTCAGGAGGTCACGACGGCCGACACGTGGCGCAGGTTCCATTGGAGCTTCCAGACTCATCCGGATACAACGCAATTGTCAATTTATCTACGATGCGACAAGGTCAGCACATATTTTGACGATGTCGTGCTGGCCGAATCTGACGGCGTATGCATCAATGGCGTCATCTACTGGCCTGCGCCAGAACCGGAATTTGTCCTTCAAATCAACAACAATTCAGAGGCGACGGACGGCGCTCCATTCAACGTAAAGGTTCTCGATGCGCAGAAACGGCAGGTCAGCAAGAATATCGCGGTCACGCTTGTCCCCGGCGAGCAGTTCATCTCGGTCCCGGCGGATTTCATTACAGGAAACTATTCAATTATCGTCAGTGACCAATCCGGCGAAGAGCAGGCCGTGCGCCAGGCCTCCATACCGGCCATGCCGTCGTTTCCTTCTGGGCGCCTGAACAATTTCGTGTCTATTATCCATCCTGATACCGCTGAGGGTATTTCGCTTGAAAAGCCGCTGGTGTTCAACAATCCACGCGAAGGATGGGTATATTTCCTTCTCCAGACGGAAACAGGCGGTGAAGTCTCATTCCCCGGGGGAACAGGCGATGCGCTGACGTTGCCGGCGGGCGTAAAGACGGAGACGATGCGTTTCTATCCCGCAGGGGAATGCAAAGTCACTTCGCCGGAACCAGTTTCACTGTCGCATTGTGAAATCAGGGCCGTCCCTGAACTGATGATGGTGGAATATGAAGGGATGCCGTCCCGTGCCATGTGCGCCGCTCATGGCCTCGGCTGCAGTGAAAAGTTTCCTGCGCAATACCAATATGGTCATGGAGGGATTCGACAATGCCTATAAACTGAAAAAGGAATTCATGGCGCCAGGCGTCGCGGAACGCATTGCGGCATGGCGCAGGGAGGGCAGGAAGGTCGTCAGCCATGCATTCCGTCCAAGAAAGAACTCGCAGGAGCCTGGTCTTGAAGACACTTACAAGTATTTGTCAAGCCGTATTGGAATGACAGAACTGGACGGCTTGGCGATTGATGAATTTGGCAACGAGACTGCCGATGAAGTGCCGGCATATACAGATGCCATAAGACGTCTCCGGACCTACACCAGGCTCTCTGGCAGAAAATTATACGCGTACAGTTGCGCCGCATGGGGACTGCATGACCAGACAATGGAGTTGCGAAAGGAACTCATGCAGGGAGGCAGTGGCTCGGCACCGGAGTACTATCTGCGAGAGAAACGCACCGAAGGCGAGGCGAAGAATTATATCAATTTCATGTTCGACTATCTACGCCAGTGGGAAAATAAAACACCGGGTTCGTTGCCGTGCATCCTTATGATTCTCTGTTGCACGGATGGTCTTCCTGGCTATTATGGGCAGGATACCATGGCCAATGCCAATTACAAGGTATTCCTTGACTTGCAGTATTTCATGCTTGCAAATGCGCCTGAATTCAACGGTCTGCGCGGCATTGCGCACTGGATTGTCCGCTATGCCCGCCCTGAGACCGTGGCGTGGCTGGCGATGCTGAACCGCCATTACTGCATAGATGGAAATACGGATCTCCTTTCAAAACGTCTCGGAATGAAGTATGGACTAGCCCATGTCAAGAATCCAGATTTCACCTCAGGCACGGAACACTGGCGGCTGGAAGCGGCTGAAAAGGACTCCATGGTGCTTACAGAAGTCAAGGACTGGGGCTTCGGGCGCGGGACATGCAATGCAGCGCCAGACGGCGACGCAGTATTGTTGATGAAGCGTGTGCCTGGGAAGGTGAACAGGCTTTGCCAGACGCTCACGGGGCTTGTCCCTGGCAAGTGGTATGAGCTTCAGGTCAGGGTCGCGGACTATGACGATATAACCACTGGCAAACGCACACGTAAACTACTCCCGCTGAAAGCCGAGATTTCCGGAGTGTCATTTGATGCGGAACTGTGCTCAATAGATGTCTATCAAAGCAGCCATCCCATGCAGCCGCATTATCCGCGCTACAACGACGGTCCGTGCGCCAATGAACTGGCGCTCTTCTTCAAAGCGACTGCCGAATCCTCGGAACTTGTGCTCTCCGACGATGGCCCGACGCCCGGCGTCAAGGCGGGCAATTACGTTTCCGCTCCATTCGAGACTCCAAAGGCAGAGGACGTAAAATCGCTGATGATTAATTTCATCCAGCTGCAGCCGGTCCTCGATCCCGAAAACTGGAATTAGATTATGGACTGGAGCGGCGCATCATTGTAGAGGTGGCACCATGAGTAACCCCAGGTGAAGCGGAGCGGAACCTGGGGGTGGATGCCCCCGAAGCCTGAGCCCGGAGAGGCGGCACTAGACGATAAGTTTTCAGGAAAATCTTCCCAAAAAACAAGACTCTGGATGATAGTAGTACACTGAGGCATTATTGAATAATTTTTTGCTGAAAAGAGACATAAGAGTAAGGAGCCAGGATGTTACAAATCGAGGTCGTGAAACCTGAAATGAAATCAAAGACGGATTATTTTCATCCTTCGGTGGCTCCACTTCCGGGCGGCAAGTGGCTGATGTGCATGCAGGAACTCGCTGGCAGCGACCATTATGGCAGTCCGGAATACAGCATCTCCTCTGGTCTTGGCAATGGCTGGTCGACGCCGTCGGTGATTGCTTCGCTTGAAAGTCGCACGCTGTCTTCAGAGTTGACAGAGGGCGTTGCGGACGTGCGCTTGTTTGCTCTGCCGGGGAGTTCCCGGGTGCTGGCTATTGGCTGCACTACTTTTTATACTCCCAGAGGAGCTTTGAGCTGGGATAAAAAAGCTTTGAGCAATTTACAGGCGCCTCTTCGCCAAGTGCCGGTTTATAGCATCTACGAGCCAAGTCATGGCTGGTCTCCGATGCACAAGCTGGCGACTCCAAGCATGGACTCTTGCAAGAATTGGCGCGTTGCCTGTGCGCAGCTCGCGTTTACCCCGGAAGGGCATATCTTGCTTCCCGTTTATTTTGAAACCGGGCGAGTGGAATATTATGGCTGGGACTCCCCGCAGTTTTCTGTTTGCGTACTCCAGGCGATTCTTGACGGCGATGAGCTGGTGGTTGAAAATTCCAGCAATGTGTTGAGTCATTCGGTTCTCAGGGGGTTCTGTGAACCCTCCTTATATTATTTCAATGGAGAATATTTTCTGACCATCCGCGCCGAAGACGGCAGAGGATATTGGAGCCGCAATACAAACCCGATGGCTTTTCCAGAGCCGCGTCCCTGGAGTTTTTCCGATGGCGAACTGCTGAACATGTCATCAACTCAACAGCATTGGCTGGAGCTGGCCGGAAAGCTGTACCTGGTCTATACCCGAGACACCGGAGATAACAGCATGGTCACGCGCTTTAGAGCACCACTGCTGATCGCTCGCTTCAATCCAGATTCCGGCACCCTAGAGCGCAACAGCGAACAAGTTGTCCTGCCGCATGAAATCCGTGACGGCGCAGATGGCTTGCTGGGAAATTTTCACTGCCTTGCGCTTGAAGATGGCACCGGAATTGTCACAGACGCGCCAGCCTTCCTCAAAATCAACGAAGGTAATATAGTTGCTCGGCATAGCGAAATATGGCTCGCAAAACTGAAAGAAAAAGATGCGCAGTGAGCTTTTTTATCTACGAAAAGAAGCGTTAGATTAAAGCGTGTCTTGAAGGTATAAAAAAGGAGCAGGATTGATATGTTGCGCTATCGCGAAACCGGTGAACTGCATAAAGATTTCCACGGAAGCACCAGCCTTGCGCTTGATTTTGTCGCCGAACGTCATGGCGAGGACGCTCTGACAGAGATTCTTCATAACGTTGGCACAAAGGTCTATGCTTCCATTCATCAGAAGCTGTTGAAGGATGATCCCTCAGAGCTGATCGAGCATCTGGCCTATTTTTACAATCGGGAAGAAGCGGATTTTGACTTGGAAGTCACAGACCAGGAAATCACGCTGCGGGTGCGTCAATGTCCGGCCATCGCTCATATTCGTAAAGTGGGTCTGCCGCTGTCGAAGCGCTTCTGCCGTTCTACGACAGAAATCAATGCGGCAATGTGCGAAGGGACGCCATGGGCAACGGAAACAAAGATTTTGGCGGAGGGGCAATGCGTCCAGCGCTTCTATCGGAAGGAGAAAAGGGCATGATTCCCAGCGACCATTTTGTGCGTTTTTATAACGAAGTTTTCAAGTATCTGGAGGCTCATGGCGGGCTGGAGGATTATTTCCTGGCGATATCCGAGCAGCAGGAATTTCACTGTCTGGAGGGCTTCAAGACAAAAGGCTTGCAAGGAGTCTATGACTATTATGTGAAAATCCGCCGCGAGGAGAACTGTGGTCTGGATATGGTGATGGAACCCGGCTGCCTGCAACTGATCATGACCAGATGCCCGAGCTTAAGCAAGACAATGGACAATGACGCAGGGCTATGCCTGCGCTATTGCGATCATTGCCCAGGTTGGGTATTGCCGGTGTACACCAAAGCAGGCTTGTATATAATTTACGATCTTATGGGATACGATCAGCCGCAATGCCATTCCTGGATACTGGACAACCTCGAACAGGCCAAACAAAAACTGCAAGAAGTACAAAAGGCCAGACCAACGGCAAAACTGCTGAAAAATTTCTGAACCGAAGGTCGCAGGGGGCGTGGTGCATTGGTGCTACTGTGCTACTATTGGCGAACTTCTTGTTTTTTGGAAGAGATTTTTTTCAAAACGGCGTTTATGTGTCACCCCTGACGGGGCTCAAAATTATTATACGCCTCACCCAGGGCTTCGCTACGCTCACCCTGGGCTTTTATGTTGCTTGCCCTTTGGGCCGCCAGCACGACGCACATCAGCCGCCG
>JAAZKI010000350.1 GCA_012799905.1 Lentisphaerota bacterium
AAGATTTTTTAACCACGAAATACACGAAAAGGCACGAAATTTTTTTATAGGGTTGTTGCTTTGACGGATGGGACTGCAAGCGGAATTTCGGCCTGGTTTGTTGTTTCCTCCAATTGCCTGGCGTCCTTGGCGGTTGGTTCCTCGTTATTGAACCGCCAAGACGCCAAGGTCGGCTTTATGGAGTTGAATCGTTTGTGTGGTTACAAAGCGTTAAGTTAAGAGTATTGGGGCGAGGGGCGAGGGGCGAGGGGCGAGGGGCGAGAGTGAACTTGGACTACATTGTCCGCCATGTCTATCGCGTTCTCCGACGCATAGCGTCAGAAACGCTGAACACATGCTGTTGTGTTGGTCATTATCAACGGCTGACCGATTACCGGTCTGTCGACTCGACCGGTCACGGCAAACCGCCAGCGCTGGCATGTTGTAATCGGTCACCGATTGATAATTAAGCCATAGGGCGCCGCCCCCTTCGCCTTGTCTCATTCAGGTTCCTGCAAGTCTATGGTTTGCATCAGGAAGCCCATTCAGGTGATGGAAAGCATCATGCCAGCATGCATGCAGAATCCTACTCGCGCACAAAATCACTATGATTCTTCTGAAAACCGTTTGAAAAAGGGTGTGTTGCGACCTATTTTTCCTGCGGGCTTAGAAATCAGACCCCACCCACCCATAGGGGGGCCACCCTCCCAAATTTTGTCACACGCGCGCGAGGGCGACTTGCACGGGGACGACTTATGTGTCACCCCTCTGGGGCTCCAAATATTATATGCCTCACCCAGGGCTGCGCGTCCCCTGGCGGTGCCGCTTACCCTGGGCTTTTATGTTGCTTGCCCTTCAGGCCGCCAGTACGGCATACGTCAACAGGATTCTGTACTACAAGCGCTTATCATAAGATTTCACACAAAAACAAAAACTTCCGTGTATTCCGTGTGTTCTCGGTGGTTAAAAATAGGTTGTGAGCGGGAAGTCCGCCCTAAGAGAACTCCAAGTATCAACCAGTGACCAATTACGACATTTTTCCCATCGAATGCAAAAAACGGCGTCGAGCGATTTGCAAAACCATATTTTTCGATTAGTTTATAAGTTGTTTGCATATGATGCGGGCGTAGCTCAGTTGGTAGAGCACCACCTTGCCAAGGTGGCTGTCGACGGTTCAAGTCCGTTCGCCCGCTCCATTTTGCCACGGCTGATTTTCAGGTGCGGGCGTAGCTCAGTTGGTAGAGCACCACCTTGCCAAGGTGGCTGTCGACGGTTCAAGTCCGTTCGCCCGCTCCATGCCACCATGCCCTGACCACACCACTGTCGCAGGAACCAGAGGCGCTTAGGTTCCTGCCTTTTTTTTTATCCGTCACCAATCGGCAGCGACCTGACCGCTGCTTGTTCATCAGCAGAACTTCTATCACCACTATGCTCAAGAACCGCTACGACATCATCGTCATCGGCGGCGGCCTGGGCGGACTGACCGCCGCCAACCGCCTGGCCCGGGCTGGGCACCAAGTCCTGCTCGCCGAACAACATTCCCAACTCGGCGGGCTGGCCACCTACTTCCAGCGTAAAGACCATGTCTTCGATGTTGCCCTCCACGGTTTCCCGGTCGGCATGAAAAAATCCTTCCGGAAATACTGGGGCGCTGACTTTGCTGACCGCGTCACCCAGGTGAAATCAGTCCGGTTCCATAATCCGCAGTATCACCTCGAATCAACTTTCGACACACGTGACTTCACTGCCCTCCTGACTGGACATTTCAAAATCCCGGCCCAGACTGTGCAGGCTTTCTTTGACGCAATCGCCAACATGAATTTCTACGACCAGAACGATGAAACGACCCGGGACTTCTTCAACCGCTTCTTCCCTGGCCGCACCGACGTTTGGCGCTTCCTGATGGAGCCTATCACCTATGCCAACGGCTCGACGCTTGATGAGCCAGCCATCACCTACGGCATTGTCTTCGGCAACTTTATGAGCGAAGGCGTCTATACCTTCACTGGCGGCACTGACCTGATGATCGCCATGATGATGGAAGAATTGCGCCGCAACGGCGTTGACGTCGAAACCAATCTTCAAGCCGAACGCATCATCATCGAAAAAAAGAAAGTCAAAGCCGTTGTCCTCAATGGCCGGGAAGTGGCGTGCAGCGCCGTCGTCGGCAACGGCAGCCTGCCCCGCCTCATCCGCGAACTGGCCGGCGACGAGCATTTCGATTCGGCGTTTATTGACGACGTCAGCGCAGTCCGGCTTTCCCCCAGCAGCTGCCAAGTCTACGTCGGCATCAAAGACGGCGAAAAACTGCCATTCATCGGCGACCTGATCTTTGCCTCGACCTGGCCGGAATTCGACCCCGAGGCACTGCTCTCGCCTGACATCACCAGCCGAACCTATTCGGTTTACTACCCCGAAATCCGACCTGGAACCAGGAAATACAGCATCGTCGCGTCCATGAACGCCCGTCACCGGGACTGGGCCAGCCTGGAGCGCCAGCAGTATCGAGCCGCCAAACAGGCCATGATTGAAAACACCCTCGACGCGTTGACCGAGTACATCCCCAACATCCGCGCCATCGCCGACTACACTGAAGCCGCCACCCCGAAAACATTTGCACGCTACACCGGCCATCTCGGCGGCGCGACCTTCGGCACTAAATTCGAGGGCCTCCGCTGCAGCATGGACCTGGGCAAGCAGGTCGGCGGCCTGTTCCACACCGGCTCTGTCGGCATCATCATGTCCGGCTGGCTCGGTGCCGCCAACTATGGCGTCATCACCGCCAATGAAGCCGATAAATATATCACCGCCAGCCAGCGCTGACCGGCGGAAGCACACTCGCCCAGGAAATGCGTTTTTCAGCTTTTTACGAGGTCGCTGATTGACAAGGCGGATTCTTATACCATATTATATGACGCTTTTTTTTCTTCCTATTCAGCTAGTCAAGTCGTAATTATATATAACTGTACATATTCAGATTAAAGGATTCAAAGGACAATGGCACACAGCAAATCCGCCGCCAAGAGACTCCGGCAGAGCTTCAAACGCCGCATGTTCAACCGCATGCGCAAGTCACGCATCAAAACCAGCGAAAATACCCTGAACGAAAAAATCAAGGCCGGGGACAAGGCCGCCGTGAGCGAACAGCTCGCCAAATGCTATTCCGAGCTTGACAAGGCCGCCAAGGTCGGCGCCATCCACATCAATAAGGCCAATCGCAAGAAACAGCGGCTGGCTCAGCGCGCCGCCAAAATGGCTTAATCACTGCCCACTCCCAGGCGTCAGACGCTACTAGCGTTTGACGCCTGTTTCGTTTTATCCACAAGACGCCCAACTGACCGCATCAAGAAGGTTGTTTTCCCAAGCAAGCCGCACCGCTGCATTATGACATTTCTTCCCTGATTGTCATGCGCCTTGCACGCTTCGCCAGCCTATGACCACGCGGCCATCATCTTCAGGCAGGAGCATAGACATGGCTAAATCAGCAACCATGACCAAGAGCCTAGGCGGCTATTTCACGGAATGGTGCTCTCGCAAACCTGAGCTGCCAGCCCTTGTCTACATGGAAGACGACAACCTTCAATTCCGGAGCTACCAAGCCCTATACGCTGATGTGCTCGCCTGGGACAAATTTTTCCAGGATCGCCAAATCGGCAAAGGAGAACGGGTTGCGTTCATCGCACCAAAGTGCCTGGAGCATTTTAGCTTCTTCTACGCCTGCTGGTATCTGGGCATCATCGCGGTGCCGGTCTGCGAGACCTTAGGCGATTTGGAGATGGGCTTTATCCTGCGGGACAGCGACCCCGCGCTGGCAATCGTCGAAAAAAGCCTGGCGAAAAAAGTCGCCGCTAACTCCGGCAATATCCCAATCATTGATCTCGACGCCCTGCCGCATGGCGACGCCCAAGCCCCGATTGAACTGCCAGTAGTGGAGTGCGATCTCGACGACGTCGCAGTCATCATCTACACCAGCGGCTCCACCGGCATGCCTAAAGGCGTGATGCTGACGCATAAGAACCTGTGGACGAATGCGTACTGGAACCTGGATGTCGCCAACGGCATCGACTACCACGGTCGGGTCATCTCCCTGCTTCCATACTGGCACAGCTACGCTCTCATTTGCGAAGTAATCTGCCCCATGATGATCAGCGCATCCTGCGTCATTGCCAAGGACATCCGCGACTTCAGGAAAAATCTGCCTGCATACCAGCCGATTTTCATGTTGGCGGTTCCCCGCATCGTGGAAGCGATTAAACTCGGCATTGACAGGCAGATTGAAAGCCAGCCGCCTAAAGTCAAAGCCCTGATTGACAAGGCGGTCTACAACGCCTCCCGCATTTTCACTGCCGGCCCCCGTCTTGACGGCGGCATCCTCCGGATGCTGACCCACCACACTTTCTACGATCCGTTGGTCTTCCGCAAATTCCGCCAGGCTTTTGGCGGCAAGCTCAGCTACATCATCTGCGGCGGCGCACCCCTTGACCTCGAACTGCAAATTTTCTTCAAATACATGGGCATCCTGGCCTTGGCCGGCTATGGCTTGACAGAAACCTCGCCAGTCATCAGCGCCAATCTGCCCGAATGCCATCGCCTCGGCAGCTCCGGCAAAGTCATGCCCTGGCTCCTGCCCGAAAACGGCGGCGACTATACTTTCAAGGACGACGACGGCAACCTCGGCAAAAATCTGCGCGGCGAACTGCTGGTCAAAGGCGATTGCGTCATGAAAGGCTACTGGCGCCATGCTGACGCCTCGGCCAAAAGCTTTGAAGACGGCTGGCTGAACACCGGAGACGTCGGCTACTGCGATGCAGACGGATTCCTGTTCATCGAAGGCCGCAAGGGCAACATGATCGTGCTCGGCGGCGGCGAAAAACTCCATCCTGAACACGTTGAAGACGCAATCCGCACCTCGCCGGTTATCTCCGAAGTCATGGTCATCGGCGAAAAATGCAAAAATGTCTATGCCTGCGTTAACGTCTATGACGACGTCCGCCAGAAAAATCCGGATGCTGCTGAGCTGAAGAAGCTGGTCAAAAGCGAGGTTTTGAAAGCGACGTCGCGCCTGGCTGCCTTTCAGAAGCCGAAGGATGTCCTGATCCTGCCGGACTTCAACATAGACGACGGCACTATGACGGCGAGTCTCAAGGTGCGTCGCTTCAAAGTCAAGGAGCTATTCAAGAATGAAATCGAACAGTTTCTGAAAGACAACGGCGAAGAGGTCGCCACCAAACGCGAAGTCGGCATTGCTAGTTCAAAAGTACTGGAAAGCCTGGCCAATAGCACGCCACCATAAAATTAGGGGCGAGGGGCTGAATGCTGAATGTTGAATGCTGAATGCTGAATGTTGAATGCTGAAGCGCATTTCATAATTCATAATTCATAATTCATAATTCGTAAGGGGCGAGAGTGAGCTTGAACTACGTCGTCCGCCATGTCCATTGTCCACTAATCAGGAACGCGCACTTGACTGCGCCAAAAAGGTTGTTTTCCCAAACAAGCCACGCTATATTATGACATTTTTGCCTTGAATGTCATGCATTTTGCACGCTTCATCAGCGCATGCCCCCCCCACGACCTCTATCTTCAGACAGGAGCCTAGACATGGCCAAATCCGCAACCATGACCAAGAGCCTCGGCGGCTATTTTACGGAATGGTGTTCTCGCAAGCCGGAGCTGCCGGTACTTGTCTACGTGGAAGACGGCAACCTTCAATACCGGAGCTACAAGGAGTTATACGCTGACGTGCTCGCCTGGAGCAAGTTTTTCCAGGATCGCAAAATCGGCAAAGGTGAGCGGATTGCATTTATCGCGCCGAAGTGCCTTGAGCATTTTAACTTCTTCTATGCCTGCTGGTACCTGGGCATCATCGCAGTGCCGGTCTGCGAGACCCTGGGCGACTTGGAGATGGGCTTTATCCTGCGGGACAGCGACCCGGCGCTGGTGATTGTCGAAAAAAGCCTGGTGAAAAAAGTCACTGCCAACTCCGGCAACATCCCGGTTATTGACATTGACGCCCTGCCGCGTGGCGATGCCCAAGCCCCGATTGATCTGCCAGTAGTAGAGTGCGATCACGACGATGTCGCAGTCGTCATCTACACCAGCGGCTCCACCGGCATGCCCAAAGGCGTGATGCTGACGCATAAAAACCTGTGGGTCAACGCCTACTGGTCTCTTGACGTCTACGGCATGGATGACCATGAACGGGTCACTTCCCTACTCCCATACTGGCACAGCTACGCTCTCGTTTGTGAACTCCTCTGCCCCATGATGGCCGGCGCGTCCTGCGCCATTGCCAAGGACATCCGCGACTTCAAGAAAAATCTGGCCTTATTTGAGACGAGCTTCATGCCGGCGGTTCCCCGCATCGTGGAAACGATCAAACTCGGCATCGACAGGCAGATTGAAAGCAAGCCGCCCAAAGTCAAGGCCCTGATTGACAAGGCGATCTACAACGCTTCCCGCATTTTCACCGCCGGCCCGCGCCTTGACGGCGGCATCCTCAGGATGTTGACCCACCACACTTTCTACGACCCGATGGTCTTCCGCAAATTCCGCCAGGCTTTTGGCGGCAAGCTCCGCTGCGTCATCTGCGGCGGCGCTCCCCTTGATCTCGAATTGCAGATTTTCTTCAAATATATCGGCGTCCTGATCATGACCGGCTATGGCTTGACCGAGACCTCGCCGGTCGTCAGCGCCAATATTCCCGAAGACCACCGCCTCGGCAGCACCGGCAAGGTTCTCCCCTGGCTCCTGCCCGAACACGGCGGCGACTACACCTTCAAGGATGACGACGGCAATCTTGGCAAAGACCTGCGCGGCCAGCTGCTGATCAAGGGCGATTGCGTCATGAAAGGCTATTGGCGCCATACCGACGCCTCAGCCAAAAGCTTTGAGGACGGCTGGCTGAACACTGGCGACGTCGGCTACTGCGATGCAGATGGATTCCTATTCATCGAAGGTCGCAAGGGCAACATGATCGTGCTCATCGGCGGCGAAAAACTCCATCCCGAGCACGTTGAAGACGCGATCCGCACCTCCCCGATTATCTCCGAAGTCATGGTCATCGGTGAAAAATGCAAAAACGTCTATGCCTGCGTCAACGTCCATGATGACATCCGCCGGAAAAATCCGGATGCTGCTGAGTTGAAGAAACTTATCAAAAGCGAAGTTTCAAAAACGACGGCGCACCTGGCCGCCTTCCAGAAGCCTAAAGACGTCC
>JAAZKI010000321.1 GCA_012799905.1 Lentisphaerota bacterium
GATGCCGGCATGCTGGGCCCGCCGCTGCCCTGGGCTAACTCCCAGTTAAAAGGCGGTTGGGCGAAAATGCGTGAGTTGCGGCAAAAATATGGCACCCGCTTCCCATACGTCCTGTTCAACAGCGCTGTCAGCCGCAATGCGATTAAGGCCGGCGCTAAATATTATTATGGAGAAACCGGCGTTGACCCGGCCTGCGAAGGCTATCGCCAATATGTGCTTAACAGCCTGGAAAACCTGAAAACGAAGTATTACTATCCAGACTATCTCGAACATGTCGGCCTGGTTTTCGGCCTTGATGAACCAACCAACAACGTACCAAATATCTTCAGCCGCACCCGAAACCCAAATCTCTCCGCTGCTTTGGACGAGGCTGACGCGGAAATCAAGGCGACCACCGGCTTCGGCAAATTCGGACTCCATGATCACTTTGCCGAACCGACGGCGGACAGCGAATTTACCAGGATTGCTTTCTGGCGCTGGTGGAATGGCAACTTTGCCGTATTCTGCCGGGAGGTCGGGGCCAAGGTCAAGGAAGTTTTCCCGGGGGTGGATTTTAAAAGCATTGACCGCAACACGGTTTCCGGCGTCTGCCCGGTCGACGTCGCGCTTCTCGGCCCCCACTCTGACTGGATCAGCTGCGACCCCTATCCCACCAGCACTTCCAACAAGTACGGCCTGAGTCGCGCCTTGTATCATCCCGGCTTCAGCGCCAAGATGCTCGGCGATTTAGCCACCGGTTCCAAGCTCTGCGTCACTCCGCAGAATTTCATCTATCATGGCGGGCGTCCCAAGCCGGCTGAAATGCGCGAATGGGCTTCCCAGTGCATCAAAGTCGGCGCACAGATGCTGTACTGGTATATTGAAGGCTCTGAAACTCTGATGAATATGTGGGATGGCAACCTGGAAGCGCTGGCCATCAACAAGCAGTTGAAAACCATGCCCAAGGTCAAGGTGCCGGAAAAAACTGTCAGCGCAGTGCTGCATTCGGATTATGACCGCTGGGGCCTGCAAGACAATGTGCTGCATCCGGCTTATTCGCTCTACACCCTCCTTGGCGAACAGACCAAGGCCTGGTTTGACTTTATCAGTCCGACTGGAATCACCACCAAACTCGACGACCTCCGGCGCTACAAAGTGCTCTATATCCCAAGAATGAAGTTCACTGATCCGGCAACAACCGCCGAACTGATGGAGTTCCTCAATCGCGGCGGCACCCTGGTGTCGTTTGATCCGGATTTCCTCAGCTTCAACATTGACGGCAGCGCAGTTCCGGAGCGCACCGCCCTGTTGGGGACGGAACTGAGTCCACGCACCTTGCAGATGCCGACCTTGCAATATGGCGATCAAACCCTGCCGGTTTACAAAATCGCCCATTTGCCGGGAGCATACGCCGGCAAATTTCATGCCTGTGACTTCAAGGAAGTCCCTGCCGGCAGTCGCATTCTTGCCACATATTCCGACGATGGACGCCCGGCTGTGATTGAACGTCCATACGGCAATGGCAAGGTGATCATCTCGGCAGTACAGCCTTTCGGAAATTCCGATGTCGCTTTAAAACACACTGGCTGGGTGGACTTCATCCGCGAATTGTGCCGGGCAGCCGGAGAAGAAACCGACCTGCTAATCTGGGATTTCGTGCTGAAAAAAATGCCGGAACACCAAGTCAACCTGAACCTGAAAGTCAAATGGTGAGGGAGACCTTCCGAACAGAGAGACTAACCGCCCAAAATGCCAGGAGCGCCAAGAAACACTTCTTGGCGCTCCTGGCTGTTTTATGGACAATGGAGCAAAGACACGACGGCAGGTTAAAGTCTGGAAGCCGTGCAGAGCCTTCAGGCTGCCGCCGTGATTACGCAGAGAATCATAAACGTCATCCTGGCTGATGGAGTGGGTGAGTTCGGCATACATCAAAACAACGGCATAACTGACAGAACCGAATCTCCTCGACTTTTTATCAACCTGATGCCTCATGGCCAACTAGGTGATAAAATATCTCAAGATGAACTTGAAAAACTAATCAATGACGATTAGAGTACTTTTTTACGAACCCGTGTTGCCTACTCGGATTTGGTAGACACTCTGGGTGGTATGGGTTCGCTTACGTTATCATAGCACTGTTATTCAGTCATGAACATGACCTATATTGGATGACTATGATAAGAATTTTAAAATTTGCGGTCAAACTTAATGGTCATTATCACTACGGTTTTCGCTCAAATATTTCGTAAAACCAGTCACTAATACATTGAAAGCCTTTAAAAAAAGAACCAGGAACGAAAACATGTGCAAGCGAATCGGAACCGACATGGTGTTATACTATGCACTCTCAAAACAAAAGCAGATTTCATCAAAAGAATTATCAATCTTGCATAAGAAGTTGATTTCCAAAATTCAAGAAGTACTCGTTGATACAACGCTGCATTCAATTCAAGAAGTCGTTCGCGAACAGAAATCGCTTTTCGAAATACATCAATCCTCTGGCTCATATACTATCAATAAACTAGAAAACAACTCTAAATTCTTTGATGATTCCTTTTTAGATAGATGTTACGCACCTTTTTTTGAGGAGGAAGAATTTAAAGAAATTAAAGAGATTTTAACTTCAGCAAATAATTAATTTATGACTGCGAACAAAATTGATAAAGAAAAACTGTTTCGTGACCCAGTTCATAATTATATTAAAATACCATCATCTTTGTGTTCTGATTTCATAGATACAGAACTTTTTCAAAGATTGCGATCAATAGAGCAAACATCTATACGATGTTTGTATCCAGGGGCTAGGCATGATCGATTCATACACAGTTTAGGAACATATCATTTAGCGACTCAGATATATTCAGTTTTAGAAAATGATATCGTTGCGTATTGCAAAGATAAAATTGCGCCTTGTAATGCTGAATTTTTTTTTAAAAAAGATAAAAAATACTTTCTTCATTGCCGCTTTATTACATGACTGCGCCCATTCACCGTTTTCTCATACTGGAGAAGATATCACAAAAACCCATTGTAATGATATAGTAAAAAATAAAATTAAAACTTTTTTTAAAAACACGGATTTTCCTAAAGACTTGGATAGCGCTGAAAACTATCCATCTATACACGAACTAGCAAGTGCTTATGTGGGAGCAAGATATTTTAAGCAAAAGTTTAAAACCCACAGCGTAGATGCTGAACAGTTTGCAAGAATGATAACCGGTGTAAAAAATATAGTAAAAACAAAAGACAATTATGAAGCAAAAATTTATAATTTTTTAATCCCGTTAATTAACGGTTTTATAATTGACGTTGACCGCCTAGATTATTTATTAAGAGACACATGGGCTTCCGGAGTAAGCAATGCCAGAGTTGACATGATCCGATTGCTCAATGGCATTAAATTAAATTGGGACACCGGCGACATCGAAATAAAGAACCAGTCATTAAGCAGTCTGATAAATGCAGTAAAAGCACGTGATTTTATTTATCAATGGATTCTTCCCCACCATAAAGTCGCATATTTTAATCATATTTTACACGATGCCATGCTGAAATTAATGACTTCAATGGCACCAAAATATGAGGAGGACATAAACGATATAGAAAAGGCAGCCAAAGTAGCAGAGCAAATATTTTCTCCAGAACGCTTTTTTACGCCATTTTATATTGGTGATGACAGGATATTTATGCCAACTGATGGCGATATTATTTATTTAATAAAAAAATATGATAACATAATAAAAAAACATGGTAGATTTAAATCAGCTGAGCAAGTTCTGACACGAAAAGGACATTTGGAACCTCTATGGAAGTCGGTTCCCGAATTTGCAAGTCTATTTCCTCCGCCAAGCCCACCAACAGGAGCCTCAAAAGAATCCCATAAAAAATTTTACAATAGTCTTTGGGGAGCTATTCAGAAAAAAACCAAAGAAACACTTTCACCAGAACATAACTTTTTAGTTCTAGAACCCAAAAAAATCAAAAAAATAGAGCATGCTTTACAAGATATTAATATATCAATTGAAAATTCCACAATTGGATTGGAAAAAATCAACTTAAAATGTGTGCTTCCGCAGACGGATGTTTATGATTTGTATTACTTTTTTGTTTATGTTCCGCCTGATGCCCCAAAGAAAAAACTGCTTGAGCGATACAAGGAAATTTACAGCAATCTTGTGAAAGAAATGACCGATGCGGCAAATCCGCATCCGCTCTATTGAGCCTGGATATCCATTCTCACAGAGCGTCGCTGCGGCTAAAAGCCAACATGCAAGCCTGTACAGTACTACGTACGGCGCCTACAGGCAAAGCGCAGCGGCATCCTGGCTCACTGCTTGGGGGCGTTGTAGTCGACGCTGAGAACAAAGTCCTTCAGCACCAGCGAATTGCCGGAATCCCGGAAGCGCATGAACTGCCAATGCGCCTCGCCTTGGCCGGCTTCACTGGCTGAGCCGAAATAAACCATCCTGCGGTTCCACTCCTGCAAGCCATGAGCCAATGGCAGCCATCGCGACTGATCCTCAACCGAAGTGGTGAATTTGCCGGCGCCGTCCAAAAGCAGCTTGCCGTCCGCATACACCTGCACATCCTTGCCGCAGCTGACAATCCGATAAGTATGGAAGTCGTCACCGGCCGGAAAGTCAGCTGTCATGCCGGCAAAGCTCAGCCCAACCCGCCCGGGCTCAAAGGTAATCATTTCAACGTGGCTGTTGTCAGCGATGCGGACGCAGACGGCCTCCGGTGCGGTGCTGGAAATGACTTTCAAGCGAACTTCCACCACATTGCTCCCGGTTGAATCGGCGTTCCAGGGATAGGCCAGATGCGGAATGCTGCCGGGTGCACTGTCCCGGTCGGCCAGCACCAGGCAGCCGTCACGGACTTCCTCCAGCCACTTGCATTCTTTAAACAGCCGTCGCCAAGGCAGCTGTGCAGGATATGTCATCACCTTTTGGCAATCGTATTCGACTTTCCAGACAACGTCCTGTCCAGCCGGCGGCTCTGGGTCTGCGGCGGCGGCAAAGACGATCTCGTTGCCGCCATGACGAAGAGCAGCAGCGGGAACCGGGAAATCAAGCCACTCGCCAGCAACGGCAGCACCTTCCAGGCGGACGCCGTTGACATGCACGTCGATCTTGTCAACAAGCTCGGCGGCCTTTTCTCCCACTCGGAGATGCGCGGCGAAACGCCCATGTTCTCGCGCCCCGTCCGGTTCACTGATAGTCATTGTCAGCGTGCGCGGCCTCCCGCTGACAATATTCCACGGCTGCAAAGGCGTCAAAATCGGCAGCCTGCGGAATGCATCTCCGCCCGCGAGATAGCGCGTGGGGCGACCGTCCCGGATGGTGGCAAAGTAATGCTTGGTTTTGCCGGCGACCGACTGCGGCCCGCCGCATTCCCGGAAAAACGCTGTCTGCGGATTGAACACATTGAAAATGTAGATGCCGTCCACCCCGGCGGCCCAGGCGCGCGCCAGACGCGCGCGGTAGCTCCACTGGCTCCCGCGCCGAAAGCGCTTGTCCTCATTCCTGACCCGACTCTCGCTCAAGCCAGCCAGCACCTTCACGCCGTGCCGACGGCCCAGAGCCACCCAATCCTCCCAGGGCCGCAGCTGAAAATAGTCGGAGCCAATATAGAAGTCAGCGATATCGTTGGACATCCAGTATTCAACATCCAGCCCGATGGCCCGGCTGTACTCCGCGTCATCCGGCACTCGCACGGCGATCAGGATGGGCTTGCCGCGACGTGCGCCTTCCCGGTCAGTCACAGCCCGGATGCGCAGCATCAATTCATTCATGGCCGTAATTTCCGCCTCGGTGGCACGGCCGCCCTGGGCAACGCTTTTGAAGTAGCACAAATGCCGACAGAAGTCAAGCTCAATGCCATCCACCGGATAGTTCCGGCAGACTTCCTCCACGTACTGCAAAGCCAGCTCCCTGATTTCCGGCCGGGCGTAATCGACCGACGACCAAGTGCCGCAGGCCTGCTTCACGCCGACCGTCCCGACCAGCCATTCGGGATGCTCTTCCTTCAACGGCGGGAACAGCTTGTAGGGCTTGTCAGGCCGATGCGCCGCGTCATGCGTATCATTCATGCGGAAACACCAGAAGCCCTCAAAGCCATGATTCTGCGCAAAATCGACAACGAGCCGCAACGGGTCCTGTCCCTGGGCGAGAAAGTCAGCGGTCGCGTTGATGGCTTTCGGGTTGTCCATGTTTTTGGTCAACACCGTCCCCACCCGGGTGCCGTGCGTGAAGTAGCTGAACCCAGAGCTGATGGTGCAATAGGAGATCGTCGTCAACTCCTTGTCAGCCAGGCCGGTTGTACGCAACGCCAGGAACGTCTCCGGCGTCAGGGGCTTGTTCTTTGGGTAGTACAGGAGATCGCAGCCGTCGTTGTTGATAATCACTCGCGGCCGACTTTGCGCCAATTCACGCCGTTCAGCCCTGATCGCATCCACGCTTTTCATTTGACCAGCTCCTCTGCTTGCACAAACAACCCAAGCCAATACCGACAGGAAGAAAATGCCACGGCTTCTCGTCATGGTTCCTCCGCTCATAAATGTTTATGGTTAGGAGTCGTTCAAAGCGCGCTCCCAGCCCACGCATGGGAGCGCGCCTATTCAAGCTTCAGCAGGCCGGTCTCAACTCTTAGGCTTGCTTGCCCGTGTCAAGCAACTGGCGGCAACGCGCCGTCAGTTCCCTGGCCCTGGCCCCGACTTCCTCCGGGGTGCTTCCTGGCTTGTACAAAGCCGAGCCAATGCCGACGCCGACGCACAGGCCCAGGAATTCCGCCATGTCGTCAATGCCGACGCCGCCCACAGCCAAAATCGGGGCTTTAAGCACAATTTGGAGATCGCGCACATAAGCCCTGCCAAATGGCCTGGCTGGGAAGAGCTTCAAGTAATGAGCGCCAGCCTTGAGTGCGGCAAACCCCTCGCTCGGAGTCAAAAAGCCGGGGATGGAAACCATCGCATTGGCGATTGTCTCCCAGATGACGTCGGAACTCGTGTTAGGCGACACGATAAATTTCCCGCCAGCGTCTGCCACGGCATGGACTTCGGCCGGGGTCAGTGCCGTCCCGCCGCCGACCAACTGCCGTTCGCCGACGTGCTGCACAGCCAGCCTGATGCTCTGCATGGCATTTGGGCTGTTGAGGGGAACCTCCAGCAAAGTGATGCCGGCTTCCCAAAGCTGGTCACAGACTGCGGGAATTTCATCCGGCGTGATGCCGCGCAGAATCGCTATGATCGGCATAGCCCGCAAACCATCCCGAAAACGTTCTTTATTATTCATCGCTTCACTCTCCCTGATGTACTGCCGCCCATGAGGGCCTCGACCTCGGAACGGCTGGAATAATTAAAATCGCCGCGGATAGTGTGCTTGAGCGCACTGGCAGCGACAGCAAAACGAATGGCATCGGCCGGAGGCATTTCCGCCAACGCGACCAGAAGCCCGGCGCAGAAAGAATCACCCCCGCCAAAACGGTCAACGATGGCGCCAATCTCATACGGCGTATAGCGGCCAGAAGCATCTACCGGCGCCCAGTACGCCTGCTGGGCGCGGCAGTCATACAGCATCCCGCCCCATTTGTTGTAATCGGCGGAAAAACTCTCCC